>NZ_MAIS01000047.1:0-46308 GCF_001680695.1 Paenibacillus sp. KS1
AGTGAGGGTACATACCGGCAGGTTGTGAGTATGGGTACATACCGGCAGGTTGTGGTTGATAATAGTAACTCAAAGCGAACATCCCCTTTCAAAATTACAACATACCCCACTATATGCCTATGCCCATGATTTTGACTCACTTTTATTTATCAATGAAAAACCGCCTCATAAGGAGACGGCTTGCTCCCAAGGCAAGCGTGCTACCACTGCACCACATCCGTTTATGGCACCAGCGCCAGGAATCGAACCTGGGTTTCCAGAGTCTTGTTCTTGCGGCCGCCTCTGGAGTCTACCAAGCTTACGCCGGTGTAAAATTTATACCCTTGGTGGCCAGTTGGATTAAGTACGCATAGGTGCACGATTTCCTCATCGACCACACCCGTAATAATTGCTGCTCGCGGTTCGCTTTTATACTCACCGTTTGAATCGCTTCGTATCCTTCAGGTGTTCCTGTCCGTGCCTCGATGACCTTCACGATCTTTCGCTGCAGTTCCTCAAGCATTGCTCCATCCTCATCTCCCACCGGCACGCAGTCCTGGACAGCTCTCAGTTGCGCCTTAGTGCCAGTCGGATACCGTTCAAGATAAGCATGAGCTGCCGCATCGATGCGTACAATTGCATGGATACTCTTGCCGCCGCTGTATACCATTACGGCAATTGGTAGATCCAGCTCGCGCATAATGGCGTTCTGCTTCTCAATATCCATTGTGTCAGACTCGACGAGTGCGTAACGGAAATCGCTAACGTTCTCATTTTTGACGCCCTTGCCATCAAGAGGATTAAATCGGATCCATGCACCTGCTGCCGAAATGTAGTCACCTAGGACAGCTCCAATATCGCCATTACATTCATTCAGAGCCTGGATTAGCTCGCCAGCTGTACGATCCCATGCCCCCTTGGTGGGCAGATATTTTCCTTCATCGTTCTGCCAGGTGTCAACTACATATCCAACATTCTCTGATGCCTCGAACAATGTTGCCAAATAGGTGGTCAGCTGCTGCACCGGATTCCAGTCGGTCGGTTCGTGAATCTCTTTACCTTCTATCCAGTTTTTATCGATAACCACGTACTCCCCGCCAGAAATCTCATCGTTCCAATCCAGTTCATGATCGTCTCTAGTACTACGAGGCATCCAACCGTTATCCTTGGCCATCTGCGTTATCGTAGCGCCTGTTACTGGCACGCCGGATCCCTCGAACGTCGTCCACTTCTTGAAGCATTCACCAGGATGATATCGGGATCCGTCCCGTTTACTCCAGTCTTCCCAATCGGCGGCTGTATAGCCTTCATATTTTAGCGCCATGCCGACATTTACCCACTCCTGATAACTTAGGAAGGCCGGATCGATGTAGCCAGCAGGGCAATCAGATCCAATTTATGTTCCATTGTCGCGTCTCTCCCAGCTCATGTTCTTCCGTATTTAGACCTAATTCTATTGATATAAATGTAGAAATAATGTAAAATACTAGTGAAATATATTAGAAATTTTTAGGAGATTACAATGAAGAACTTAAAAATTATTGGCCTTACATTGTTCATCTTAATGATGACAACAACTGCTGTATTTGCTGCTAACTCTTCAGTTTCTGTTTATGTGCCAGGAAATGCTCCGTTCTCAGATGCAACTGATTCTATTATCGGTCAAAATCAATATGGTAAAGCAACAATCAATTCAAGTGGTGCATTTTCTGGTTTTATTCATGAATATTGCAACGGCAAAGACACTGTTTACCATTATGACATGCCTAACGGAGGAACTAAGACAATAACCTACTACATGAGTTCTGGTTGTTCGTATAAACTCTTTGTTAAGAGTGATGGAGTTTTCCCCGTAGTAGGTAACCTACAAAACTATCAATAATCAATATAAAGTGTCAGCCTACTAGGGTTGGCACTTTTTTCTATTCACTTTGTTAGCTTACGAGATAACGATTCCTTAGCTTCCCCCTAGACTTTTTTGTCCGATGATTTACGCTTGATTCCTGGTATTAGATTAGTGTATCCAGCAAGCCCAAGCTGGCGCTGTGCCTTGCGGAAAACATAATCAATGTTCTCGCCTGATCTAATGGTTCCGTCAGTTTCAAGATGCTTGCAAGGAATCCAAACGTTTTGGTTTGTACCGCCAAGCGTAAAACGTCTGGCGGCATGTCCTTTATAATTGCGATTGATCAGTCCGAGTCGTATCCCTTTATAAAACTGAAGATTTAGTATGAACCCCTGCACGAACGAAGAAGAAACTCCATGCAAAAAAGGCGCAGCCCTATAAGGACTGCACCTTTCATTTCGAAAGTATGATTCAATAATTAATCAATGATCTCAGCAGTGTCGCCGTTTTTCACGCCAGCAGCATTCGCTTCGTCAGTGTCGATATGCATGTCCAATGCAAACTTCTCAGATACGCGTGCAACCACGTGTTCAAATACAACACCGCGCTCTCCACCTACACGTACGCGAAGCTTTTGCTTGTCTTGAATCCCCCATTTTTCTGCATCAGAAGTATGGAAGTGAATGTGACGAGCAGCTACGATAACGCCGTCTTGCAATTCAACTTCACCAGCAGGTCCTTTTACAAGAACGCCTGGTGTACCTTCGATATCTCCAGATTCGCGAACAGGTGCTTTTACACCGATTGCGAAGGAGTCAGTGCGGGAAATTTCCAATTGGGATGCAGGACGTGCCGGTCCCAAAATACGAACTTTATTGAAGGATCCTTTGGAGCCTACAACTTCAACTGTTTCATTCGCAGCATATTGTCCGGGTTGGGACAATGGCTTGAACTCCGTCAATTGATAACCTTTACCGAACAAAATCTCGATATGTTCTTGAGTCAAATGAATATGGCGAGCGGATACGCCGACAGGTACGTTTTTCATTTCTCTTCCACCTCACGTATGTGTTCTCTCTAGCTAGTACCAAATCATATTATACTACGAAATGCAACAAGGCATGCGCCTAAAGACGCATGCCTTTTCAACAATTATTTGAATTCTGCCACCAATTTGTCAAATTCTTCAGAAGAAAGGCGAATATTTTGCTTCGCTAACGGTTCTTCGCGGAATCCAGATACGAGATTCTCGTAGCTCTTCTTCGATTTATCTTGATAGATAAGACCTGTTATCATTCCATCTGTTTCCATTAGCTTCGTCATTGCTGCGATCCGGTTGGACGGATCATAGCCCTCTACAGATTCCAGATTGATGATGTTTTCCTTGAACCAGTCATACGTATTGATCTTGTTGAATGTTACGCAAGGACTGAATACGTTGATTAAAGAGAAGCCTTCGTGCTTAATGCCTTCCTCAATCAGAGAAGTCAACTGCTTCAAATCACTAGAGAATGACTGTGCTACGAAGGTAGCACCCGCAGACAGTGCAATCTCAAGCGGACTTAATGTGTTCTCGATTGCGCCATCTGGTGTACTCTTCGTCTTGAACCCAACCGCACTGCGTGGCGAAGTCTGACCTTTCGTCAATCCATAGATTTGGTTATCCATGACGATATACGTAACGTTGATGTTCCGGCGAATCGCATGTACGGTATGTCCCATCCCAATTGCGAAGCCGTCTCCATCCCCACCGGATGCAATAACAGTCAGGTCACGGTTAGCTAGCTTCAATCCTTGTGCAATTGGCAGCGCACGTCCGTGAATGCTGTGGAAGCCATATGCATTGATATAACCGGAAATCCGGCCAGAACATCCAATCCCGGATACAACAGCCAAATTCTCAGGTTCCAAACCGACGTTGGCTGCTGCGCGTTGAATGGCTGCCTGAATCGAGAAGTCGCCGCAGCCAGGGCACCAGTTCGGCTTCACATTGTTGCGAAACTCTTTGAACGTTGCCATACTAGACCAACTCCTTGCTTTGTTTGTACAATTCCAAAGGCAGGAACGGAGTTCCATCATATTTATTAATTCGGCGAAGCTTCTCTCCGAATCCAACGTTCAATTTTACTTGATCAGCCAGTTGGCCGGTAGCATTGTTCTCAACAACGACGATTTGCTTCGCCTTCTGCGCATGCGGTGTGAACAGCTCTGTTGGGAATGGATAGATTTGACGTACCGTAATATGGTTGGTCTTTACCCCATCCGCTTCCAAGTGTCTGCGTGCTTCATCAATCGTACCACCAGTGGAGCCCATGCCTACGATAAGTAAATCTGGTTCTTCATGCGGCACATCTGCGTGAATCGCATTCGTCACCTGCAGTCCATTCAGTTTGTTCAACCGTTTGTCCATCATCTTCTTGCGGTTCACTGCACTCTCAGACGGTCTGCCGATCTCGTCGTGCTCAACGCCAGTTACGTGGTGGAGTCCACCTTTCTCCCCTGGAACAACACGTGGAGAAATTCCGTCTTCTGTAAGTTCATAGCGCTTAAACTGTTGATTCGCCTCTAATGGAGGAACGTCGCTCATCAGCTTACCGCGATCGATTGTAATTTGCTCATAATCAAGCATCTCACAAGTTTGTTTACCGAGAGACAACTGCAAATCCGTCAAGACGATAACCGGACATTGGTACTGCTCAGCCAGGTTGAATGCCTCTACTGTATCGAAGAAGCACTCTTCTATTGAACTTGGCGCTATTACAATCTTCGGAATCTCACCATGCGTTCCATAGATCATCGCGTTCATATCACTTTGTTCCTGCTTCGTCGGAAGTCCAGTACTTGGACCGCCGCGCTGTGTATTCACGATAACAATCGGAGTCTCCGTCATGCCGGCAAGACCGATTGCTTCCGTCTTCAGGGAAAGACCAGGACCTGCGGATGCAGTCAGTGCGCGTACGCCGCCATAGTTGGCGCCAATCGCCATCGTAACCGCCGCAATCTCATCCTCTGTCTGAATAACCGTACCCCCGAACTTCGGCAGACGCTTAATCAAATATTCCATAATCTCGGATGCAGGCGTAATCGGATATGCTGCCATCAGACGGCATCCTGCCGCTACCGCACCCAAGCCAATTGCATCGTTACCAATCATGAACAGCTTCTGCTTGCCGTCAGCCGGCTCCAGCTTGAAGTCGTCAAGCGGACCGCCTGCTTGCTCCAGTACGAACTCCGCACCTCTACGTGCAGCTTCAACGTTCTTCTCCACAACTGCTGGACCCTTGCGGCTGAATTCCTCTTCAAGCGCCTTGTTGAAGACTTCCAGCGGCAACCCAAGCAATGCCCAAGATGCGCCCGAAGCAACCATATTCTTCATGAGGGAGGCACCGAGTTCCTCAGCAATCGATGTGAAAGGAACCGCGAAAAGACGTGCATTCACACCTTCTGGAACGGATGGATTGAACTTGGCATCTGCGACGATAACGCCGCCTGGACGAAGTTCACCAACGTTCAAATCAATGGATTCCTGATCGAATGCAACCAAAATGTCCAAGTCGTCCGAAATTGCGCGAATTGGCTTCGTGCTGATTCGAATCTTGTTGTTCGTATGACCACCCTTAATACGAGAAGAAAAATGACGGTACCCATATAAATAGTATCCAAGACGATTCAATGCCGTCGAGAAAATACGGTCCGTACTTTCTACGCCTTCCCCTTGCTGACCCCCGATTTTCCAAGACAATTGACTAATCAAGCTCGCCCACTCCTTTTGAAAGGTGACTCGCATATGCATCACGACGGATGCCACCAAAATTCGCTAAATTGTAACAAGTAAAATATTGTAATGGTTGAGTCACTCTCATTCTATGTGCAGAGGTTGGAAAAAGCAAGCGTTTTCGCCGATGTCCACGATAGCAAGATTCGATGGATATGATACCTTCATGAGATGAATGGACAATTATCCTTCTCGGGCAGGAAGGTTCGCCTTCAGAAATTGCAGAGCATTGCTATGAGCAATTCGATTGACAAATTCCGACGAATATCTACGCTCTATCGCTTCCAGCAAATTTCCGTACTGTCCAGCATGCTCCAGACCTTGTACTTTGTCATCAATGCCGTCGAAGTCCGAGCCGAACATAATATGCTGTTCACCGCCGAGCTCGCAGATCCGATCAATATGGCGAAGCAGATGCTCAATAGTCACTTGCTGGCTATCTGCAATAAAGGCAGGTACGAAGGTGATTCCGATTCTACCATTCCGATCGATAATGGCTTTGATCTGTTCATCACTTAGATTTCTAGGGTGCTTACGCACGTATGCCGAATTGGAATGGGAGGCGAACACTGGACGCTCAGTGAGCTCTAGCAGTTCCCAGAATGCTCTTTCATTCAAATGGGATACATCAACGAGTATCCCCAGCTTGTCGCATTCGCGAATAAGCTGCCGCCCTTTGTTCGTAAACCCAGCCTGCCTTGGCTCCATTGTTCCGTCCACAGCCCAGTTCGAATGATTCCATGTCAAGCCTAGAAAGCGAACCCCAAGCTCATATGCAGTCCGCACATACACCATGTCGCCTTCCAGCCCATCAGCGCCTTCTATAGACAGCAGAGCACCCGTTAACTGTGGCGAACGCTCCCAATGCTCTACATCTTCACGCCATCGAATGAGGGACACATCAGGCAGCGAGCATATCCGTTCACGCAGCAGGTCAATACAGCGCAAGATTTGAGAAAATTGCGGCTGACCGCTACTCAATGCTTCTTCCAGAAATACCGCAAATACTTGCATCCCTACCTGACCATCCTGCATGCGCGGCAGCGTAATATCTAATGCATCCTTGCTCATAAAATCCAACTTGCCTGCATACAGCATCTTGTACAGAACATCACAATGAAAATCAATAATCCGTTGGCTCATAATTCTACGTCCCCTTCTCAGCTTCTTTATTCGCAATCCGGTGAAGGCAGCTGTTTTTACCAAGCTGCGCTTGTCCCTTTGCATCCCATCTCTAACCCATCTGCTCCCGAGGCAGAACAAAGCAAAAAACCTGCTTACGTTGTAAACAGGCTGAATAAATTCGTTACTTACGCACCACTGTCGACGTATATTATCTGGGTTCAACTATCAGTTTGATTGCAGTCCGATCTTCTCCATCGATGACAATATCCGTGAAAGCGGGAACACAAATCAGATCCACACCGCTTGGCGCAACGAATCCCCGTGCAATGGCAACGGCTTTAATCGCCTGATTCAAGGCACCTGCGCCAATTGCTTGCAGTTCGGCTGCTCCCCGTTCACGCAAAACCCCTGCTAATGCTCCAGCTACCGAATTAGGATTGGACTTTGCTGAAACTTTTAATACTTCCATGGAAAGTACCTCCTCGGGATTGTTAAGGTTAGACTCCATTATTAAAACATATTCGTGAAAATCCTAAAAATTCCTTCACAATGCAGATTCCTTCAATTCCTAGCGATGAATCAGCAGCATCCCCCATCTAAGTATTCGGCAAATCAACAAGTCAGTGACATAGCAGTTCGTTCAGATAACGAAACAGGTTCTGTATATAAAAAAAAGCGAGGCCCAGTGCCAACGCACTCACCTCGCTTACGCTTTCGTATTCCTATTCCATAATCCAGTCGTCTTCGCGAACGCGGATCTTCTCAAGCTTAACTGCCTTGCCGGTTGTCTCATCGATCTCGACGACAAGTCCATGGAACTGCCATTTCCCTTCGTCAACGACGAAGCGGACAGGCAGCTGTGTCTTGAACTTGCGCAGCACAGCTTCCCGTTCCATGCCTAGTACGCCTTCCTTGGACCCAACCATGCCGACATCTGTTAAGTATGCCGTTCCACCTGGCAGGATTGTATCATCATTCGTCTGAACATGCGTGTGCGTTCCTACAACGAGTGATGCACGGCCATCCAGATGCCATCCCATCGCGATTTTCTCCGATGTAGCCTCAGCATGGAAGTCAACAAGAATGGCACGCGGCTTCTTGCCAAGTGACTCAAGGATCTCGTCTGTCTTGCGGAAGGGGCAATCAATCGCCGGCAGGAATGTGCGCCCTTGCACGTTGACAATCACCAGTTCCTTGCCGTTGGCCTTAATGACCGCATGGCCTTGACCTGGTGTTCCTGGCGGGAAGTTCGCAGGGCGAACCATGCGCTTCTCGTCGTCAATCCATTCGAATATATCCTTGTTGTCCCACGTATGGTTTCCCATCGTAAAACCATGCACGCCTAAATCAGCGAATTCCTTGACAATTGCCGCTGTGACGCCTCTGCCTCCAGCTGCATTTTCAGCATTCGCAATAATAATATGCGGGTTATGCTTTTGCTTGAGCGACGGAAGAAGCTGCTTCAAAGCCTTGCGTCCTGTATTTCCGACGATATCACCGATAAACATTACTTTCATCTAGCCTGAGTCCTCCTTGCAGCAACCTCTATTCGATGTGCCTGATCGGTACGATCGATCGCAGAGACTGCTTTATATCTCCTAAAAGGGAGAAGTGGCCTAATAAGGCCACTTCTCCAAATCCTATATGTGCATCTTACTTCGCATATTCAACCGCTCGGGTTTCGCGAATGACCGTAACTTTAATATGCCCCGGATAATCCAATTCGCCCTCAATTGTCTTCGTAATCTCGCGAGCGAGGCGATACGCTTCCGCATCATCAATCTTATCCGGCTGTACCATTACGCGAACCTCACGTCCCGCTTGAATCGCGTATGATTTCTCAACGCCCTCGAACGACTCCGAAATCTCTTCCAGTTTTTCAAGTCGTTTGATGTATGTTTCAAGCGTTTCCCTACGAGCTCCCGGTCTTGCTGCTGACAAGGCATCAGCCGCAGCGACCAGCATAGCGATAACGGATGTTGCTTCACAATCGCCATGATGGGATGCGATACTGTTAATGACTACAGGATGTTCTTTATACTTCTTCGCCAACTCTACGCCGATTTCGACGTGAGATCCTTCCACTTCATGATCCAACGCTTTTCCGATGTCATGCAACAGCCCGGCACGTTTGGCTAACGTTACATCCACTCCGAGCTCTCCTGCCATCAATCCAGCAAGATAAGCCACTTCCATAGAATGCTTCAGTACGTTTTGTCCGTAGCTTGTACGGAACTTCAAACGTCCCAATATTTTGATCAAATCAGGATGCAATCCGTGCACACCGACTTCGAACGTAGCTTGTTCTCCGTATTCGCGAATACGCTCGTCCACTTCCTTGCGCGATTTCTCCACCATTTCCTCGATGCGTGCTGGATGAATACGTCCATCCGCAACGAGTTTCTCAAGAGATGTTCTTGCAATTTCACGGCGAATTGGGTCGAATCCGGACAGAATAACCGCTTCAGGCGTATCGTCAATAATGAGATCGATTCCTGTCAATGTCTCGAGCGCGCGGATATTGCGTCCTTCGCGTCCGATGATGCGGCCCTTCATCTCTTCGTTCGGCAATGCAACAACGGATACCGTCGTTTCTGCGACATGATCTGCAGCGCAACGTTGGATAGCCATCGTAATAATCTCACGAGAGCGCTTGTCCGATTCCTCACGAGCCTGCTGCTCGATTTCTTTAATCATTTGTGCCGTTTCATGACGCACTTCTTGCTCTACATTCGTCAAAATAATTGTACGCGCATCTTCCATCGTCAGATTCGAAATGCGTTCCAATTCTGTAACTTGCTGCTGACAAATTTGATCGACCTGTTCTTGTGTTTCTTCGATTCGTCTCTCTTTAGCAGCTACTTGTTCTTCTTTACGTTCCAGCGCTTCTAACTTTTTATCCAACGACTCTTCTTTTTGCAATAAGCGTCTTTCGAGTCGTTGAACTTCGTTCCGTCGTTCGCGGATGTCCTTCTCCGCTTCATTACGAAGCTTATGGATTTCGTCTTTTGCTTCCAACACCGTTTCTTTCTTCAGTGCTTCAGCTTCCTTGCGTGCGCCATCCATAATTTGTTCCGCGGCGTGTTCAGCACTCGTTATCTTCGCTTCGGCAAGCGATTTGCGAATCAGGTATCCGATTCCAAACCCCAAGAACAATGCGGCCACAACGAGAACGATCGCGAGCCAAAGTTGAACGTTCATTGCCTCACCTCCCCGTTGGTTCCTCCAAGCACTGCTTGGGACAGGTTACATTTGTGGTTTTCAAGTTTCCCTATTCATTAATTAACTCAATGGACTGGCGCGAATACGCCAGCTTATGTGTATGCATTGCGCATACACGGGCGTCGCCTTGAGGCGACAATCGGAAATCATTAAATTGGCGAAATGAATCATTAGAAATCAATCTCTGGAAGAGGAGATTGATCTCGTGAAAATAAAGATACATGTTCATTTTATTATTCAAGAAAAGATATTGTCAAGCAAATGACGTGAGTGGTCATTTTATTATTCCTCGATGTCGTGGGAAACTTCCTCTTCTTCACTGCGCTCATCTGCTGCAGTGTAAGCTGCGCGCCTAGCCATATCCATTGGATAGCCTCTACGTGCAAGGAATGCGGCGACCTTCTGCTTGCGCAGATGCAGGTCTCCCTTTGTCTGCCGCCATTTTTTGCGAGCTGCGGACAATGCACTGTTCCACTCTT
This sequence comes from Paenibacillus sp. KS1, assembly GCF_001680695.1. Taxonomy (NCBI): domain Bacteria; kingdom Bacillati; phylum Bacillota; class Bacilli; order Caryophanales; family Paenibacillaceae; genus Paenibacillus; species Paenibacillus sp. KS1. The sequence goes on from NZ_MAIS01000047.1 coordinate 10,427, forward strand.
CATCTGGGTCTATCGAATGAAGAGCTGTCTCAATATGCCGCTCTTGTACTCCCTTCTGCTTCAGCTCATGCTGAATCCATCGGCGCCCCTTCATATGTCGATTCAAGCGCTGATGCGCCCACTGCATCGCATATGATTTATCATCGACAAGCCACTCACGTTCCAGACGATCAAGCACCTCTTGCACAATCCCATCCTCATAGCCCTTCTGAGCTAGGTTACGGGCGAGTTCAATGCGAGTACGTGGTTTGCGTTGCAAATACTTGATCGCCTGCACGTAGGCCTTATTCCCTTCGTCTGCGCGCAATATCTCCGTGAGCGAGTCCAGAGACAACTCAGTACCTTTCAATAACCGAAACTTTACCATCACATCTTCATGCGCTTCTAGCGGTTCCGCTCCATCGAAATGAATCTTATAACGGCCTGCCTGCCTCTCGATTCGCTCTACACGAGTAATCGTTACGATGCGTTCGCTATCCTTCAAACGACTCTCCTCCATACAAATACATAGAAGCACCTTCGCTTAACGCGAAGGTGCTTGAGCTAACAACAAATTATTCGTCGTCACCTAATTCCAATTCAAATGCATCATCGTCATCTTCACTGACACCCTTATCAGGGATTGTTGTAGTCAGATTGCTTGCTGCACGAATTTGATTTTCGATTGTAAGGGCAATCTCCGAATGTTCCTTCAAGAATTGCTTGGCATTCTCGCGGCCTTGACCCAGACGCTCACCTTCGAAGGAGTACCATGCACCGCTCTTCTGCACGATATCCATCTCTGTACCAATATCGACGATGCTTCCCTCACGAGAAATACCTTCACCATACATAATATCGATGTCCGCCTGTTTGAATGGAGGCGCAACCTTATTCTTAACGACCTTAATCCGAGTGCGGTTACCAATCATGTCCGTACCTTGCTTAATGGTCTCAACACGACGCACATCAAGACGAACGCTGGAATAGAACTTCAAGGCACGGCCACCAGGAGTCGTCTCTGGGTTACCGAACATAACGCCAACCTTCTCGCGAAGCTGGTTGATGAAGATCGCAATCGTCTTCGACTTGCTGATTGCACCAGACAATTTACGCAAAGCCTGCGACATTAGACGTGCTTGCAGGCCGACATGGGAATCACCCATCTCGCCTTCAATCTCCGCTTTCGGCACAAGTGCAGCAACAGAGTCAATAACGATAATGTCTACTGCACCACTTCGTACCAATGCTTCCGCGATTTCAAGCGCCTGCTCCCCTGTGTCCGGTTGGGATAACAGGAGCTCATCGATATTAACGCCAAGCTTGTTCGCATATGCTGGATCCAATGCGTGCTCCGCATCAATAAATGCAGCTTGTCCACCTGTCTTCTGTACTTCTGCGATCGCATGAAGTGCAACCGTTGTCTTACCGGAAGATTCCGGTCCATATACTTCAATAATACGACCTCTCGGCAAACCACCGATTCCTAGAGCTATATCTAATGCAAGCGATCCACTTGGCACAATCTCCACTTGCATGTGATTGGATTCGCCAAGTTTCATGATCGAACCTTTACCGAATTGTTTCTCAATTTGACGCAAAGCCATTTCTAACGCAGCGCGACGATCTGACACAAACTCACTTCCTTCACTGATTCGTTTGATATATACATCATAACGTGTTTTATTCAGTTTGCCAAGCATTTTTTCGAACATACATTCGTTTTTTACGAACGTTTATTACTTTTATTTACATATTATCCAAATACCCACATCTGGTGCACCAACAAAAAAAACCGCAACAAAGCGTGTATATACACTTCGTTACGGTTCTTCCGTATCTTATGATTCGATTGTATCCTCCACTACTTCATTTGTCAACATTTGTTAATGAATATGTACTGTTCGATCCTGCAGCCTTCTCCACAATCGATACATAATAGCATATACAGTACGGCGGCGGATTCCTTCTCGATCTCCGTTCAAACGAAGCTCCTCCACTACGATTTCCCGGCCCTTCTCCGCAATCGCAATATAAACGAGGCCTACAGGCTTCCGCTCGGAGTGAGCTGGTCCTGCTACGCCTGTTATGGCAACTGTGAAATCCGTATCTGCAATATCACGCATCCCTTCAGCCATTGCCTTGGCTGTTGGCTCGCTGACCGCACCAGGCGCATTTTCACCCTCGAGCAGTTCATGAGGCACGCCTAGAATGCGCTCTTTCATCTCATTCGAATAGGTTACCGCCCCGCCGGCAAATACTTGCGAGCTTCCCGGAACAGCTGTGATCATGTCCGCAAACATCCCGCCCGTACAGCTCTCTGCTGCGGACAAGGTCATGCCAAGCTGCGATAACTGCTCCACCAACACCACTGGCAAAGATACATCCTTGGCAGCATACAAATGCATCCCCAATCGGTTGTGAATTTCCTGTTCAACCTGATCAAGCTTCACATCTGCCACGCGCTGATCTATCCCTTTGACGGCTAATCGAACGAGAACCTCGCCTTCCTTAGCATAGGTGGCAATCGTTGTGTCCGTCTGCTGTTCAATGAGATCAAGAAGAGCATTCTCAAGCCCAGATTCACCGATGCCTGCGAACTTCAACATCCGCGTATATAAGGAAGACTGATCAATGAGCTGCTGGCTCTTCAACCACGGAATCGCCTCATTATCGAGCATCGTCTTCATTTCACGAGGTGGTCCAGGAAGCAGTACATATGTAGTACCATCATGCCGCAGGGCATTTCCTACAGCAAGCCCATTCGAGTTCTTCAGTACATCAGCGCCGTCTATCACATTCGCCTGACGCTTATTGCTTTCGACCATTTGTATGCCGCGCCCCGCAAACATCTCGGTCATCTTGGCCATTGCTGGCTCATCATAGGTCATCTTGCGGCCTAACATCTCCGCGAGCACATCCTTCGTCAGATCATCCATCGTCGGTCCCAGACCACCTGTGAAGATAAGCAGATCGGAACGCTTGCATGCCGTTTCAATACATTGTCGAATCCGCACAGCATTATCCCCAACAACCGTATGATAGAACACATCTACACCAACCACTGCCAGTCGCTGCGAAATATATTGCGCATTCGTATTGACGATTTGTCCCAGCAGCAGTTCTGTCCCAACTGCAATGATCTCTGCTTTCATGCCAACCACCATCCCTATTAGTCGTTATCAAGCATTTTACAAGTCTATAAATGTGAATAGGTGCCCCTTCCTGCCCGGAGAGCCGGAACTATGGAAAAAGCACCTATTGACCTATCAGCTTCCGTTATCAATCCGAAAGGTGAAGCACATTTTTATTTTTTACAAAGTAGTCAATTCCCGAGTATACGGTAATTAACGCAGCGACCCAAGTCGCCAAGATGTCAAAACGGAAATGAACGAACGCAAATGGGAAATTGTTCAGCAGCATCGCTGCAATCGCCGTAATTTGGGTTGCTGTTTTCCATTTCCCCCACTTGCTTGCAGCAACAACAGTTCCTTCGAGCAAGGCAACTTGCCTTAGGCCAGTAACCGCAAATTCACGGCTAATAATAACAACCGCAATCCACGCATCACATTTTTGCATCTCAACAAGTGAGATAAGAACCGCCGCTACGAGCAGCTTGTCTGCAAGTGGATCAAGCAGCTTTCCTAAATTTGTAACCATTTTGCGTTTACGGGCGATATAACCATCCAATCCATCGGTACTTGCAGCAATAATGAAGATCAAGGCCGCAATAATCTGGTTGTAAGTAATCGAGAAACCCTCTAGTTCAATCGCAGGCAAATAATCAAAGTTCACCAATAGGAAGAACATCATTATTGGCACAAGAAAAATACGGACTAACGTTATCTTGTTCGCCAGATTCACGCGAGACCCTCCCCGGCTAAGTCAAATTCAAGCGCATGAGTAATCCTTACCTTGACAATTTCCCCAATACTCAATGGCTGGCCGGAAATAAATACTTCCCCGTCAATTTCAGGGGCGTCGAATTGCGAGCGGCCAATGAACACATCATTGCGGCCATCGTAACGCTCAACAAGGACTTCCAATATATCACCAATACGCTTTTCACTTACTTCTTTAGATACTTGGCGCTGAATTTCCATAAGGGTATTCGCACGCCACTCCTTAACATCATCAGGCACATGGTCTGGCAGCCTCGTTGCAGGCGTGTCCTCTTCGGAAGAATAGGTAAATACGCCAAGCCGATCGAACTTCATCTCCCTGATGAAGTCGCATAATCTGTCAAAGTCTTCGTCCGTTTCTCCAGGGAACCCTACGATAATAGACGTACGCAGCGCTACACCAGGAATTCGTTCACGAATTTTATTCACCAGCTCTCGGGAATCACGCTGGCGACCAGGACGTCTCATGCGCTTCAAAATGCTATCTTCACTATGCTGCAATGGCATGTCGATATACTTGCAAATCTTCGGATTGCTCGCAATCGCATCCATAAGCTCCTCAGTAAAAAATCCAGGGTACGCATAGTGCAGACGAACCCATTCCACCCCCGGAATTTTGCTTACTTTATTCATTAACTCCGGCAGCTTGAAACCGTCGTATAAATCTACACCATAATTCGTGGAATCTTGGGCAATTAGGCTAATCTCCTTGACCCCTTGTCCTGCAAGCTGAGCTACCTCAGCAAGAATGGATTCCATTGTACGGCTGCGGAACTTGCCTCTCATGATTGGTATACTGCAAAATGTGCAGTTATTGTCGCAGCCTTCGGCTATTTTGACATATGCCGTATAGCGCGGAGTCGCCACTTTGCGTGGAAGGATGCGATCATAATCGAATACGGGATTGCCTACACGAATCGGCCTGCTTCCTTGCAGGGCTTCATCAACAATATCATTGATTTTGTCAAAATCACCGGTACCAACGATACCGTCAATCTCCGGCATTTCATCAAGCAGCTGCTCCTTGTATCGCTGCGTTAAGCATCCGGATACAATAAGTGCCTTCAAGTCAGCAGTTTCCTTCAAATCTGCTAGTCTTAAGATCGTATTCACCGATTCTTCCTTAGCAGCATCAATGAATCCACATGTGTTGACGATGATTACCGTTGCTTCTTCTTCGTTTTCCACCAGTTCATATCCACGCTCATAAATTAAGCCGGACATAATCTCGGAATCAACCAAGTTTTTGTCGCAGCCCAACGTTACGATTTTAATCTTTTCTGTCATTTTACATCCCCCATAAGGCAGACTCCCATTGGAGTATTTTCACATCCGTATGTCTATGTACCTCATCAAGTATAATACAGGCATGACTTTGGAGTCAAAAAAGCAAAAAGAGCCCAGCATCCTTCCCTCTTGCAGCTTAGTGATGATGGGCTATCGTTTAGCGATAATTCGTAAACTGTAGATCTAGCGGCAGATTTGCACCTCGTAACAGCGTCATAACAGCTTGCAAATCATCTTTACTTTTCCCAGTAACCCGAATCTGATCACCTTGGATTTGACTCTTTACTTTTAACTTCGAATCACGGATCATAATGTTAATTTTCTTTGCTACATCCTGATCGATTCCTTGCTTGCATTTCGCTCGCTGCCGTACCGCAGCAGAAGCTGCAGGTTCAATTTTGCCGAACTCCATATTTTTAATGGCTACGCCGCGCTTGGCCATTTTGGACTGTAAAATATCAATGACATTTTTCAGTTTGTACTCGTCATCCGAGACAATTATCACTTCATCCTTCTCAAGTGTAATTTTACTTTTGCTCCCTTTGAAATCGTATCGAGATTCGATCTCCTTCATTGCTTGTGTAATCGCGTTATTCATTTCCTGTAGATCCAACTTGGATACAATATCAAATGAACTGTCCGCCATCATTAGCTCCCCCTTTACAAATACTGCTGTCAAATCAAATCCTTTGTATGATCATAGTTATGTATATACACAAAGGCATTCTTACACAGACCTAAGCCTGCAAAAGAATGCCCCAGTAGCATGCGATTGTCTAAAAACGGACACGTGCTGGCGCTCGGAACATATCAATAATGCCCAGCAAAATATGAGCCAGTCCGAAGCCTAACACACCGTACCCCCAAACACTTGGCGTCAAGTAATACCCTAACAAGCTGACCACAATACCTGCTCCGGTAACGATCCAACTGGTTGCCATCGCTCGACACCTCACTTGATTTTATTGGAGAATAACAATGATCGCCGCAGCTATTATTGTCTCCTCTCGCAAAGTGAATATGTCATGTATCATGATGAAATTCACACCAAGTGCCTAAGGAAAGACCGCTTACTTAACGTGAGCCTTGGTTCGCATTGTTCGTTGAGGCTTGACCTTGCTTCTCCGTTTGCAGCTTCTGAGCTTCCTCATAAGATACCCACTGCAGACGAATATTTTTGGAGCCTTCGTTATCGGATTTCGTCAATGCTTCGCCAGCAACTGTCACTTCAATTGCTTTGGCATAGCCTGCACGAATGAACATACCTTGTTCGGTCATATCGAACGTAACGGTCTGATCTTTCTCCAATGTTGCATAGTGAAGCTTCTTCCCGTTGCTGCTCTTCTCATGAACAGCCAGCCAGCTTCTGTCGCCTGCCGCTTTAATCTCTACCTTCACTGGCGTGTTTGCTGGAGCCGATACGGTGTATACATCCTCAGAGCGCTTGGAGGATTCCAACATGACGATTGGCTTCTCCACCTGTTTCGGAGGTTCCGGCGTAGTAGGCTTAACCGGCTGCTGAACCGCTCCACCTGCATTGTTTCGTCCTGCTTTGTCGCCATTCGCCGCTCCATTTGAGCCTATTGATGGATTTTGTGTCTCTGTAATATTCGTATCATCAGAAGTGTTATCCGTTGTGCTCGGATTCACTTTCATCACGACGAAGAAATATACTATGACACCAATAAGAATGATGAATGCCCATAGAAGCAGCGTCGATGCCCAGCGTCCGAATCGATCAGACGGAGCTTGTACACTACGTTTCTTCGTACGCATTAGCGGTTCAATTGTTGGCTCTGGTTCCGGCGTTGGGATGTCGTTGCGGTAATACTGCAATACTTCATCAGGATTCAAGCCTACCGTCTCTGCATACGTCTTCACGAAAGCACGTACATAGAACGAACCCGGCAGAACCTTATAGTCCCCTTCTTCAATCGCTTCCAAGTAACGTTTACGTATCTTCGTTGCTTCTTGCACATCATCCAGAGAGAGATTCTTCTCCACTCTTGCTTTTTTCAATAATTGCCCTAATTCTGACACAACTTCACCTCCTGTCCTTAATCCAAGCTGCACTTGCGTACTGCTTTATGTTAAATTTCGTTATAATTTATCGTAAACGATTCATACGTAATTTCCTCATCCGGGTTACTGCGCAATTCAATAATATAATCGAAGAAATCATAACTATAGCCGGTTTCTTGAACAAATATGTCTGGATGCTCTATGACCTTCGTGGATGGCATGTTGATAATTTCATCTAGCAATCCAGCATGCTTCTCATTTGAACGAATTGTACTGACAATACCATCGATAATAAAGATATTGTTTGGATTCAATTCTTCATCCGACATTTGGCTGCGTACGGTCTGCCTGAGCAGCGTCGAAGATACAAACGTCCAGCGCTTCATCGCACACACACTTCCAGCAATGATGGACTCTGTCTTGCCAACCCGGGGCATTCCTCGAAGTCCGATCACCTGATGGCCATCCCGCTTGAATATTTCCCCCAGAAAATCAACCAGCAAGCCAAGCTCATCCCTTGTAAAGCGGAACGTCTTCCGATCATCAGAATCGCGTTCAATATATCTGCCATGGCGTACAGCCAGAATATCAACCAACTTCGGCTGCCGTAGTGCGGACACTGTAATATTGTCAACCTTTTTCAGCATCTGTCCCATGATTTCGATCTTCTCATCATCATCGGTTTGCAGAAGCATTCCTCTTGTCTTGTCTTCCACACCATTAATCGTCAAGATATTCACTTCAAGCATACCAAGCAGCGAAGCAATGTCTCCAAGAAGACCAGGTCGGTTCTTATGTATCTTATATTCCATATACCACTGTTTGTACTCCATGACACACCTCATCCACGGTTATCCGCCGTTTTCCATTCTACAATACATGGGACACAAATTCCACCGGAGTATGGCTAAAAAACGAGAAAAAACGCAATACTTTCTTATTTTCTCCGATTAAGTACCATTATAGCAGGTTCTGAGCATGTATTCATGTCGTTTGCGCCTGGTTATGGGTATGAAAAGAAAGAAAGTTCGTACCAGAACTTCCTTTCTTTAGATATATGGACAAAATGACGAATTACCCGTTTTTATCAGCCAATTTTACCATCAAACGAGCAATCGTTTGCCGCTCTTCATCAGAGCCTACATTCCATAACTCCCTCAATGCACTTTCTTCTGCATTTTTAGGATCAACCTTTTCTTCCAGAAATGATCCGATCTCAAAAGCAAGCTTGGAAATTGTTTCTTCAGACATGCCTAGCCCTTTTGCTTGCTTGACACGCTCACCAAGAAACTTTTTCCACGAGTCGAAGTTTTCAAGTACTGATGACATGAGAACGCCCTCCTTGTGGCCTAGTGTGAATTCATCAGTCGTAATATGTGCCTCTGCCACCGGAATTATACGTTCTGTCTGCAAACAGATCGCTTACATCTGCCATCCACCGTTGGGACTAATAATCTGTCCTGTAATATAACCGGATTCCGGCAATGCCAAATAGTAAATAAGGGAGGCTATTTCTTCAGGGGTTCCAAGCCGTCCTAACGGAATATCTTCTTGCAATGCCATTCGCTCTTGTTTATCCAGATGCTTCACCATATCGGTATCCACTACCCCTGGAGCTACTGCATTTACGGTTACACCAGAAGGAGCCAGCTCTTTGGCCAATGCTTTCGTAAACGCATTAACCCCGCCTTTGGCCATCGAATACATGACTTCACAAGATGCTCCAGTGATTCCCCAAATTGAAGATACGTTGATGATTCGACCGTACTTCTGCGTAATCATGTGAGGAGCGAACCGCTGGGTGCACATAAACATCCCCTTCAGATTGATATCCATGCAGTCCGTCCATTCTTGTTCTGTCACATCCGTGAACAATCCGTAATAGGCAACCCCAGCATTGTTAACCAAGATGTCGGGTGTAAACCCCAGTTCATCAAGCTTGTCCTTCATTCGATCTAGCTGTTCCATATCTCTTAGATCAGCTGAAATCGTCATTACTTGCGCCCCGTGATTGATGCATTTACGGGCTACCTCATTTGCTGCTTCATGTGAATGCAAATAATGAATAACAATTTTCATGCCGACTTGGGCGAAGCGCTCCGCAATCGCAGCTCCAATTCCTCGGCTTGCTCCGGTAATAAGAACAGAAGTATCTGACAATGCTTTCATACATGTTCTCCCCCTATGGACAAGTATTCTCTTTAGATAAAAAAGAAGACGCACCTATTGATAGGCACGCCTTCGTATGTTACGGTTGTTCGACAATAGATACTGCCAGCCGATTCCAATCAAAATGATCTTTCAACCGTTGATGAACTTGTTCTAACGTTAGCGTCTCGTATACCGAAAGTATATCAAATAAATCGGTATCACGGAACTTATACTTCGTAAATTCATTGGCAATTGCTTCAGGTGAATTAAGCATGCGCAAGTATGAGCCAATCGATTTGTTGCGAATACGCTCAAATGCTGCCTGCTCAAAGCCCGACGCCTTGCGTTCATCAATTAGCTCCTGCACCCGCTTCACTAGGCCATCAGGGTCTTTTGATTCACCGCCGATAATGGAGAATGCATAGTCCGGACTGCAGGTATATTCGCTGCCAAATGAATCTGTCGTCAAACCCTCCTCATACAGGGTCTGATACAACGGCGAACTGCTGCCCATCATCAAGTCCAGCATGAGGCGGGTTGTCACTTCGTATTCCAAAAGCGCTCTGCCCTCTAAGCCCGGACGCGGTTCCTTGCAGCCAAATAGACAACGCGGCAGAGAAACGGGCAGCTTCGCCACACGTCTTGCTTCCTTAACCTCAACAGGCTCCTCTTCAAAGATCCGGCGAATGTCGCCCTGTGGCTCGAATGATTTGGCCGCTTGATTGCTTCGCACAAGTTCGAAGATGCCCTTCGGATCAACACCGCCTACAACGAACAGCAGCATATTGGAAGGATGATAGAAGGTGTGGTAGCACGTATAGAGCGTCTCCTTCGTAATGGTTCCAATCGATTCGATTGTGCCTGCAATGTCGATATGAACAGGATGGATGTGGTACATTGCCTCAATAAGGCCGAAGTACACTCGCCACGCTGCATTGTCGCGATACATGTTAATCTCTTGGCCGATAATGCCTTTTTCTTTTTCTACATTTTCATCTGTAAAATAAGGTCTTTGCACGAAATCAATCAATGTCTGCAGGCTCTCTTCAATATGTGAAGTGGAAGAGAACAAATAGACCGTACGATCAAATGAAGTGAAGGCATTCGCAGATGCCCCCAGTTCTGCGAACTTCGCGAATATATCCCCTTCTGGCTCTTCGAACATTTTATGCTCTAAGAAATGGGCAATCCCATCCGGAACTTGAACCTCTTCTTGTCCTTCTACTTGAAAGTGATTGTCGATGGAGCCATATTTTGTAGAGAAGGTTGCGTATGTTTTCTGGAATCCCGCTTTTGGCAGAACATACACATCCAGACCATTGTCCATCCGCTCATAATATATGGTTTCTTGCAAATTGGAGTATTGACGTTGTTCCATCGATTAGGCCTCCTCCTTATTGCGCAAGAAATAAATGGTATCCAAGTGGAAGGTCTGTGCGACTTCTTGAATATGTGCAGCTTCAATATGCTCTACCTCATCAATGAGCTGGGACGTTGTGCGCTCTCTTCCGGATAACACTCGATTGAAATCAAAGCCAATCATCTCAAACGAAGAATCATCAATCTCCCGCAATTGATTCGCAATCATGGCCTTCGTCTGGCTGATTTCAAGCGATTGCAGCTGCCCAGCCTTCATCGCATCCAACTGCTCAATAATAATTTGCCGGGCTTTATCGAAATTCTCGAACTCAATACCTGACTGAATGGTACAAATACCCTTGTGGCCTTCAAAGCGAGAAGCTGCATAATATGCAAGGCTGTTTTTCTCCCGCACATTTATAAACAGCTTTGAATGCGGGTAACCGCCTAATATGCCATTGTACATAAGCGCGGCAGGATAAGCATCGTCCGCATACGTAATCGTAGATCGAAGCCCCATATTCAACTTGCCCTGGCTAACCTCCAAACGTTCAATGACGGTGTTCGGTTCACCAATACGTGGTACTGGAATAGAACGTGCATATGGTGTCTCCACGTTTCGATCGATACGGAATGAAGCCTCGACACAGCGTTCTATCTCTTCATAGGACGTATCTCCAACAACATATACGTCAATCGCCGCATGCTCAAGCAGCCAGCGATACTTATCGGTTAAGGTCGCTGCATCAATTCCATCCAGATCGTCCCGATTACCAAGCGCATGCAGTCGATACGGTTCATTCTTGCACATTTCTTCCACACAGCGTTCTGCTGCGTAGCGAATTTTATCGTTGACAATAGATTCAATCCGCTGACGCACTGTCTGCTTCTCTTCTTCTACATACTTATTGCGCAATGTTCCATTGTCCATAACTGGTGCTGTAATGGCTTCACCCAAAAACTGAAATGCTTGGGCAAGCAAAGACTCAGATGAACTTACAAATGCATCATTAATAACGTCCATGCGGAACTGGATAATTTGATAATCTGCTCGCTTGAACACATCGAAGCCGAAGCCCGCTCCATACAGCTCATCAAGTCGCTCGCGGAACCGAATCGTCTCTGGATAAGAAGCCGTCCCTCTCCGTAATACAAAAGGCGTAAGTGCCGTACTCGTTACGGTATCCTCTTGAAGAGGAATGCCCACATACACAGAGATGGCGAACGTTTTGAAGCGCTTTGTCGGCATAACATGAACACGCATGCCTTTAACCTTTCCCCGTTCAAATGTCGGTTTGCTCACCATATCTAACCCCATTTCTTCCGTGATTGTCACGGTGAATTGCAACCATGTTGCATGTTATATTCAGTGATAATCCAATGTATACCTTCTCGCTTCCGTACACATATGATCAATCGTTCAACATCCTTAACATACCGAAATGGAAACAAAGAAGCAAATGGACTGAACGCCATTGCTTCTTCATCCCGCTTCTGTATGTAGCATCCCGTACCGTCTCATCTCAACTGCCGCTTCGGTCACTTGATTACATACAGAAGATATGTTTGCCGATTGTTTTGACTTGAGGTCGAGTCCAAATCCACTTCGAAGTTGCCGTCTCAGGGTTGAAATAGTACAGACAGCCACCAGAAGGATCCCAGCCATTAATGGCGTCCTTCACCGCTCGTTTGGCATTCTCGTTCGGTTCAAGCCAAATCTGTCCATCCGCTACTGCAGTAAATGCCCCTGGTTGAAAAATTACGCCATACGCTGTCTTCGGAAAGCTTGGCGACTTCACACGGTTCAATATTACCGCGGCTACAGCTACTTGTCCCTCATAAGGCTCACCGCGCGCTTCGCCATACACGGCATTGGCCATAAATTTTAAATCATTCTCCGACAACCCTAAATTGTTGGAGCCGCTAACATTATTATTTGTTGAGCCAGATGGCTTGGTAGGTGCCGTTCCGCCCGAAGTTTCAGGCTTCCAATTTTTCGTAGCTTTTACTAGCATTTCTTTGGTTTTCGATCCAACGATTCCGTCTGACTTCATGCCGAACTTCCATTGGAACCATGTCACTGCATTCTTCGTCGCGGGACCAAAGATTCCATCTGTCTTGCCATCATAGTAACCAAGGAATTTCAATCGACCTTGTAACTCCTTCACATCTTGGCCTTGGGAGCCTTGCTGCAGTGTTGCATTGCTAAATGTGGCTTCCGTCTTGCCCATATGCTTGTACTGGAACGCTCCAATTAGCATGAATACAATACATATCGTGATCCAAATCATCCGTTTTCTCATGCCTAACGTCTACCTCTCTCTTGTGAATTTAACAGGATTGGCAACTTTATTATGAGATAACGGATAGAGATCTATGCACTTACAGCCAACACCTACTGCATAAGCAAAAGAGAGCGCAGGGCGCTCTCTTTCTGTATCCTATTTAGGATGAAATTTTGCTTTGTTGATATTGTTCCAATGTGATCAGCACTTCACGCGGCTTACTGCCCTCATGCGCGCCAATCAAGCCCTGCATATGCATATGATCAATCAGACGACTGGCGCGGTTATATCCGATGCGCATCCGGCGCTGCAGTAGCGATGCCGAGGCTTGCTGCGCTTCGAGCACGATTTGAATCGCTTGATCATACAACTCATCGACCGGTTCATCAGAAGCATGTCCGCTCTCATCGATTTCCGGCACCAGCTCTTCGTTGTATTCCGCTTGCGCTTGACCGCTTACGAATCCAACGACTGCCTCGACCTCTTGGTCGGACAGGAATGCGCCCTGCACACGAATCGGCTTGGATGAGCCCATCGGCAGGAATAGCATGTCCCCACGTCCGAGCAGCTTCTCGGCGCCTGCCATATCCAGAATCGTTCGTGAATCCACCTGGGACGATACACCGAACGCGATACGAGACGGAATATTAGCTTTAATAACCCCGGTAATAACGTCAACCGATGGGCGCTGGGTCGCGATAATCAGATGGATACCAGCTGCACGCGCCATTTGAGCTAATCGGCATATTGAATCCTCTACATCATTGGCAGCGACCATCATCAAGTCCGCGAGCTCATCGACAATAATGACGATATAAGGAAGTACCTTGTCCGGCTCATCTGCAACCAGCTTGTTATACCCTTCAATATTCCGAGTCGCCGATTTGGAGAACAACTCATAACGCTTTTCCATCTCAACAACGATTTTCTTTAAAGCAAGCGAAGCGCGTCTTGGATCAGTAACGACTGGCGCAAGAAGATGCGGGATGCCATTGTATACATTCAGTTCCACCATTTTCGGGTCGACCATGAGGAACTTCACTTCATCCGGCTTCGCCTTATACAGGATACTCGTAATAATCCCGTTGATACATACCGATTTCCCCGAACCTGTAGCACCTGCAACGAGCAAGTGAGGCATTCGAGCAAGGTTGCCTACAATCGGCGTCCCGGCAATATCACGGCCTAATGTAATGGACAACCGTGACGGAGCATCAATGAAAGTTGGTGTCTCCATGACCTCTCGCATCGTAACGATTGATACTTCATTGTTCGGAACCTCGATCCCAATCGCGGATTTCCCTGGTATGGGTGCTTCCATCCGAATGTCCTTCGCTGCTAAGGCAAGTGCGATATCATCAGACAGGCTGACAATGCGGCTAACCTTAACCCCGATGTCAGGTTGGATTTCATAGCGGGTAACTGCCGGCCCTCGAACGACCTCCAGTACCTTCGCTCGAACGCCGAAGCTCTCCAACGTAGCTTCCAGCTTGCGAGCTGTCTGCATGAAGTCGGCTTGATCGCCGCCCTTCCCATTTCCCTGCTGCTTCGCAAGCAGGTTGAATGGAGGCATCTTGTACGGCTTCGGAGGCGGCTTTTGGACAACGACTGCCTGCCCTGAGCCTTCACCGTCACTGAGCAATCCATCTGTCTCCAGATGGATATCACCCTCATCACCTGTAAGCTCATCCGCATGGTTATGCTCAATCTGCCCGTGCTTCATGTCTTCCGACTTAGCTTGATTCTCATTGTTCCAATCATCTTCAATGTCGTCTGCTGCCTCATCAATAGGAGAAGTGTGCGGCTTGGTAAATCCACTGATTGCTACATCCTCTTGGGAATCCAAATTATCAATATGATCGACGTCCGCAGTTGCTGTAAAATCACGGAACAATGGAGCATGGGATTGTTCGTCATCCTGTTCAATACGAGCAAGGAGTGCGTTCAGCTTCGAAGCTTTGCTTACCGTATTCATTGCAGCGGCTCCAGCCTCTGGCTGTATAGTGTGCTCTTCATTCAATCTAGCCGCGTGCGGCTTGCTTGTATATACAGCAGAACCTTCGTTGTATTCTTCATCATCTTCTTTGGTGGAGAGGAATCGCTTCTTGCTTGCCTCACTGATTTTGCCGAATATCTGCATAAATACAGGTGTGCGGCCTTGTAAATTCCCATCATCTTCTTCATCATCAAGCGCATCATCGAGCATGTAATCGTCATCTGCGTCCTTCTTCGCCGATTTACGCTGCTTGCTTTCCATTCGTTTGCGCTCATTGATACGCGCTTTGCGCTTCTTCTTCATGACAGCCGCGAATTTCTTCACTTGGGTACGAATCAGCCTCACAAGCTCAACATAGGAAAGCTGTGTAGCCAGCATGAAACCAATGAAGAGCATGACGATGGTGAGCAGTTTTGTTCCTAATGCACCAAATAATACAAATAAGGTACAATAAAGAATTGCACCTATATATCCGCCGCTAATGTCTTTCTGCAGCATTGTTCCAGCCGTGCCTGTATCGGTTGCTTGCACGAGTTCTAAGTTCAAAGCATTATGTATGTCTTTCAATATGTATCCAGCACTTACTTCATCCGTTGCAGTTGGCAAAATACGTTGTTCTACCGCGTGCACGGTACTTATCATCGTCAAAGCAAGAATAATGACCATGATGCCGCTCTTGCGGGAGTTCCAGCCTGAAGGCCACTGGCGTTTAATCATTACCGACAATCCAATATATATGAACACGAGCGGTATGAAAAAGTACCATTTACCAAGCAGCAAGCCTGATATTTTAGATAAGGAGCGCCCGAACGCCGCCCCGCCAGCCAGCGCAATGACGGAACAGGTAATCAGCAATATGCCATAGATTTCGTATTTCAGGCTCTTGCTGAAGGATTGCTTTTTCTTCTTCTTACGGGCCAAAATGCCGTCACCTCCATCCCTCATTATAACACAGAACAACCGTTCTTCCTATGACCATTCCATAACAAGGGAATTGAGAAAAATAAAAAAGACAGAGTCCGGGTAGGATCTGTCTAAATGAGAAATATGGATCAGCATGGATCATGTGACCTCACATCGCACAAGATAACACTTAGCGTAGAGGAATAATCGTACCGGGCGAAAACCCCGGATCCAGAAAATCATGCATACTTGTGTCTTTCAGCAATCGTTCGATACGAACCGTCGTATTGTCAACCTGCTGTACAAGCAAGGTGCGTCCCTGCCACTGCATTTCGAAAAAAGACGGCTCCTTATCAATCCCTTGCAGCACTTGCTCCATCGGAATAATTGTGTGCAGCATTATCCTCGCTCCTTTGCTGGCACATACATTGCCTGTGTGCCAGTATGCTGCGGATTAGCCCCACACTGTCCACCTAATAGCATTGGCTGCTCAGACGTGTTGGCCTGATGTTCACAATGATTCGAATGTGCTCCATGCTGGGCATGCTCATGATGGCCTTGATCATGTTGTGTTTGTTCATGCTGGGCATGCTCATGATGACCTTGATTATGTTGTGCTTGTTCATGCTGGACGTGCTCATGATGACCTTGATTATGATGGCCTTGATCATGGTGCCCCTCCTTCGAACATCTCTCTGCACGCTTCTCTTCAATCAAGCGATTCAAATGCTCCAATGCAGTACCAATTCCGCCGACTTCATCAATTAGGCCATGCTTGACAGCATCCTGTCCGATTACCGTCGTCCCAATGTCGCGCGTCAGCTCGCCAGTTGTAAACATTAAGTCCTTGAATTTGTGTTCCGAAATATTCGAATGAGCTTTAACAAAGCGAACGACACGTTCCTGCATTTTCTCTAAGTACTCAAAGGTTTGCGGAACGCCAATGACAAGACCCGTTAATCGAATCGGGTGAATCGTCATCGTCGCTGTCTCCGCGATTACACTCACATTGGCAGACACAGCAATCGGAACTCCTATACTATGCCCTCCTCCAAGTACCAAGGTTACCGACGGTTTGGACAGGGAGGATATCATCTCTGCGATAGCCAGACCTGCCTCTACATCGCCACCAACCGTGTTTAATACGATAAGTACACCCTCAATTTTATGATTTTGCTCCACTGCGATAAGCTGAGGAATGACATGTTCGTATTTCGTTGTCTTGTTCTGTGGAGGCAATACGATATGCCCCTCAATCTGACCGATGATATTCAAGCAATAAATATTTGACTCACCAGTTGACGGAATCGATGCCGTCCCCAGCTGTTGGATCGTTTCTACCGTTGGCGGACCCTTGGGTAGCTGCTGCGGCTGTCCCTGTGGATCTAAAGGCTGTTCGTTCATCATGTTCCATTACCTCCAATTGACCGGTACAATGCCGTCATAGCATGCTTCACCCTGCGATGTTTTATACAGCAGCGGGAACGCAAAAAGCCGCCGTCCCTACCTTACGGCAGGAACGGCGGCTGATAACGTTCGTGAGCGAGAATGACTGGTGACTGGGATTCTCGCTCACTTCGTTCTATACTTCCATAATGATTGGCAAAATCATTGGACGACGGCGCGTTTGTTCGTACAAGAAACGTCCAAGCGCATCCTTCACATTCGTCTTCAGTGATGCCCATTCGTTCACATTTTCATTCATTAGCTTATGCAGTGTTGAAGTGACGATGCGGTTCGCTTCATCAAGCAATCCTTCCGATTCCCGAACATAGACAAATCCGCGAGAGATGATGTCTGGTCCTGACAAAATCGTACCTTCCTGCTTGCTGAGTGTAACAACAACAACCAAAATTCCGTCTTGGGAAAGCAGCTTCCGATCGCGCAATACGATATTGCCGACATCGCCGACACCAAGACCATCGATAAGTACATAACCGGATTGAACCTTAGAGCCACGGCGTGCAACACCATTTGTAATTTCAACAGTATCACCGATATCTGTAATGAAGATATTCTCGCGCTCAATTCCGACTGCTTCCGCCAAATCAGCGTGGTTGCGCAACATACGGTATTCACCGTGAATCGGAATAAAGTACTTCGGTCTCATCAGATTCAACATCAGTTTCAATTCTTCTTGACTGCCGTGACCAGATACATGGACGCCAGTCTTCGATCCGCCATAGATGACATGTGCGCCTAGTCGGCACAATTCATCAACAGTTCTACCTACGTATTTTTCGTTTCCTGGAATTGGTGTAGCTGCGATAACTACGGTATCACCTGGCAGAATATCAACCTTACGGTGCGTAGAACGCGCCATGCGCGTCAAGGCTGACATCGGCTCGCCTTGGGAGCCTGTGGACAGGATTACTACCCGATCAGCAGCCATCTTGTTCACTTCTTCAGGTTCGATCAGCATTCCATCAGGTATGTTCAAGTAGCCAAGCTCGGAAGCGATCGTGACGACGTTCACCATGCTCCGACCAATGACTGTTAATTTACGGTTTGTTGCATATGCTGCATCAATGACTTGTTGAATACGGTGAATATTTGAAGCGAATGTCGCAACAACTACACGCTGCTCTGCCTTCCGGAAGATATCTTCCAGAACGACACCCACACTACTTTCTGATGGTGTAAAGCCTGGGCGTTCTGCATTCGTACTGTCGGACAGCAGTGCAAGAACTCCTCTCTGGCCAATTTCCGCCATACGCTGCAGGTCAGCATACTGACCGTTGACCGGCGTATGGTCAAACTTAAAGTCTCCTGTATGAACTACGCATCCTTCGGGTGTATCGAGACATACACCAACCGAATCCGGGATGGAGTGGTTCGTCTTGAAAAAGCTTGCACGAATAGCTCCGAGCTGAATTTCCGAGTCAGCTGTAATTAGAATTCGCTTTGTTTCACCTAGCAAATTCGCTTCCCGCAATTTGCTCTCAATCAATCCGAGCGTTAATCTTGTTCCGTATACTGGAACGTTCAAATGCTTCAGTACATATGGCAACCCGCCAATATGATCTTCATGTCCGTGCGTAATCAAGATAGCCCTTACTTTATCTCGATTCTCCGTGAGGTATGAAATATCCGGGATGACAATATCTATTCCGAGCATGTCTTCTTCCGGGAACTTCAACCCTGCGTCTACGACGACGATATCGTTACCGTATTGGACGACGTACATATTTTTTCCGATTTCACCTACGCCGCCCAATGCGAAGATGGACAATTTATCAACGTTGTTTTTCTTCGACAATTGGATCTTAACCTCCTATATTCAATTGGCCGTCGTACCAATGAACATCCTTCTTTTGAAAAATATACCGCACCCAGTCACTTGATATCCATTATACATGAACAAAAGTAAAAAACACAAGTCGGCGATTTGTCCTCCTATTGTTGCCGAAAAACACAAAACCGATGCTGGATCTCAGCATCGGCTTCGTAAGTGCGCTATTATGCACATTGTAAAAGTTCTATTTTCCTATTATTTCTTAATGGATTGAACAAGCTCGCGAATCGCTGCAGCCTCATCCGAAGTTGCCTCAACAAGCGGCAAACGGACGCTCCCTACCTCGAAACCAGCTAACTGGAGAGCTTGCTTCACTCCAACTGGATTAGGGCATAAGAACAGTCCCTTAAATACAGGGAACAGTTCATGATGCAGTCTAGCTGCTTCTTCATGCTGACCAGCTAGATAATGTTCAATCATCGCTTTCATCTGTGCACCTACGAGATGGCTAGCAACACTGACAACTCCATACGCACCAACGGACAAAGTAGGCAATGTCAAAAAATCCTCTCCGCTGTACACTCTAAATGAAGCGGGCGCACCAGCAACGATCAGCGATGTTTGCTCAAGACCAGCACACTCCTTCGTAGCAACTACATTCGGCAGTTCAGCCAAACGTAGCGTCGTCTCAACAGAAATGCTCGATGCAGTCCTTCCTGGAACATTGTACAGCATGATTGGCAAAGAGGTAGAGTTGGCAATGGCCTCAAAATGTCGATACATGCCTTCTTGAGTCGGACGATTATAGTAAGGAGCGACAAGGAGGATGCCATCAACGCCCGCTTCCTCTGCTGCCTTCGTCAAATGAATGGAATGAGCTGTATTATTGCTACCTGTACCAGCAATAATGCGTGCACGTCCATTTGCCTTCTGAGCTGCAAAACGGAATAACGCAATCTTCTCGTCGTCTGTCAATGTAGGAGATTCCCCTGTCGTCCCACACACAACGATACTGTCGCTCTTCTGTTCTTCAATCAAAGCATTCAGCAAACGCTCGAACTCAGACCAGTTTACCTCATTATGTTCATTGAACGGCGTCACCATCGCCGTAATTAATCTACCAAAATCCACTAAAGACTCCTCCTCCTGCGACATTATGCGCAAGGCCCGGACATCCCTAGCGCTGCGTGCTATCGATTCAGATGGAACTTCGCATGCAGCGCTCGCAAAGCCCGAACCATATCTTCCTTGCGTACAAGAACCCAAATCGTTGTATTGGAGTCGGCGGATTGAAGAATCTGAATTTCTTGCTCTGTCAAGGCTTCTACGATGTGTGCCATAATACCTGGCACGCCATTGATGCCTCCACCGATTACAGATACTTTCGCACAACCCGATAACGATTTTGGCTCGAATTCCATCTCTTTGAGCACATGCAGTGCCCGCGGCGCATCGCTATCAAATACCGTATAAACCGCGCCAGAAGGGGTTACATTAATAAAATCAACGCTAATTTGATTTTGTGCCATTGCCTTGAACACTTTTAATTGCAAATCATATACGCCTTCGCGCGATTCCACCGTGATTTGCGTTACATTGCCGACATAGGCAATTCCCGTTACAAAGCGATCAACGATGTCAGGCTGCATATCTCGGAACCCTTCCGGATTCGTAACGAGCGTTCCTTCTTCATCGCTGAATGTAGAACGAACGCGAACAGGCACCTGAGCTTGCATCGCAATTTCCACCGCGCGCGGATGAATAACTTTGGCGCCGTGATGTGCCATGTTGCATATTTCTGCATAACTAACGATCGTAAGCGGCTTCGCGTCCTCTACCAGTCGAGGATCTGCCGTTAGGATGCCGTTAACATCCGTATAAATATCGACAATTTCTGCGTGCAGCGCCGCACCCAATGCTGTTGCAGATGTATCACTGCCACCACGGCCAAGAGTCGTAAAGTCACCAGTTTCTGTTTGGCCTTGGAATCCTGTTACAATTACAACCTGTACATCTTTCCACGCATCAACGACCCGATCCGGAGTAACATCCAGAATACGGGCATTATTGAAGTGGCTATCTGTCTTGAAACCAGCTTGAGCACCTGTTAGCACAGTAGATGTAATCCCTTCACTGTTCAACAAGCTGCACAGGGTTGTAGCCGAGATAATCTCGCCGCAGCACAATAGCATATCCTTCTCACGTGCTGGCAAACTGTCCCCGTTCTGACCGGCCCAATCAAGTAATGTATCGGTTGCATATGGTTCTCCTCGTCTTCCCATTGCTGATACAACCACAGCTAATTGGTAACCCTGCGCCAGTTCCCGACGGATATGGTGTATGACTCTTTCTCTGGCTTCGGGTGTAGACAAGGAAGTTCCACCAAATTTTTGTACTAATATTCGCATGTGTTATTTCCCCCAACTAATGAAGACTGACTGCCAGAACGAAATAAAAGGCTATTCAACGAATCACGCAGTGACCAAGCTGAACACACCTTGTCAAGTAAGACAAAAAGGCAGGAGCGGCCTGCCAATTACTGCCGCTCCGAAGCGATGTACTCTGCGATTTGTACCGCGTTCCATGCAGCGCCTTTCATTAAATTGTCGGATACGACCCACATATTCAATGCGCGTGGCTGAGACAGATCACGACGCAAACGGCCAACGAAAACATCTGGCTTGCCTGCAGATTCGGTAGCAAGCGGGTACTTCTGTTCAGAAGGCTCATCGACGAGCGTCAATCCTGGCGCGTTTGCCAACAGCTCGCGCACATCCTCCATTTGGAAGTCGTCCTTCAACTCAACATATACAGATTCAGAGTGGCCATATACGACCGGAATTCGGACGCATGTTGCCGTCACTTGAAGGCTATCATCATTCATGATCTTCTTGGTTTCACGGATCATTTTCATTTCCTCGAGCGTGAATCCATTATCTTGGAACTTATCGATTTGAGGAATAGCATTGAATGCGATTTGATGCTTCACGGGCAAAGAACCAACTGGAAGAATGTCCGGCTCAACTTCATTGCCTGCAAGCACTTCTGTAGATTGACGCAACAGCTCGCTAATCGCTTTGCTGCCAGCGCCTGACACTGCTTGATACGTAGACACGATGATGCGGGAAATACCGTAGCGATCATAGAGCGGCTTCAAGGCTGCTACCATTTGAATCGTGGAACAGTTCGGATTGGCAATAATGCCTTGGTGTTCCTTCACTTTCTCGATGTTCACTTCTGGAACTACGAGTGGTGTGTTGGGATCCATACGGAATGCATTGGTATTGTCAATACATACCGCTCCACGTTCTACAGCTGCTGGAGCCAACTCTTTACTAACGTCGCCGCCTGCGCTGAACAGGGCAATATCAACGCCTTCGAAGCTCTCCGGTTTCGCTTCCTCAACCGTAATTTCTTGACCGTCAAATACGATCTTCTTACCGGCTGAACGTGCCGAAGACAACAGCTTCAAAGATTGAATGGGGAATTGACGTTGTTCCAATAATGCAATGATTTGTTCCCCTACTGCACCCGTAGCACCGACTACAGCAACATTATACCGCTTCTGATTCGTCATCTGTCGTTTCTCCCCTCTATACCCACAATCTTCCAAACATCTATATTATGATAATTTGCGTGGTATGCTATGTTCAGTATAAGAACCGTTCAATTAATACCGGTTGAAGCTGCTTGCCTTCTAATGCTGCATAGCATGCCTCTGGTACCAAGTCCATGCGCGCCACCAATGAATTCGGCTTCTGCTGTGGATTATCTTGGCCGAACGGAACGAAGTATATGTTCTTGGCTACAAGGAGTTTGGCTATATTGGCTGCGTTTAAACCGAGTCCATCATTAGTCGAAATCGCAAGCACAAGAGGGCGCTGGTTGCGCATTTGTGCTTTGGCTGCCATAAGGACAGGGCTTTCTGTCAATGCATTTGCCAGCTTACTCGTCGTATTGCCTGTGCAAGGCGCGATCACCATCACATCCAGCAATTTGGATGGCCCGAGCGGTTCTGCGTCCACAATTGTAGAAATGATATCATTACCAGTAATCTCTTTCAACTGTTTCTGCCAATGATCGGATTCCCCAAAGCGTGTATCGGTCGTCATGACCGAATGTGATGCAATCGGGATAACGCGCGCTCCAGCATCTACGAAGCGTTTCACCTGAGGCATTACTTCTTCTAATGTGCAGTGTGAGCCTGTTAGTGCATAGCCAACTGTCTTCCCCGTGAAGTTCATTGTCCATTCCCCCGATTCCGCATGTCCTCAAGCAACAGCTGCGTGATACTCTGTGCCAATATTCGTCCAGCAGACTTCGGTGCGACAATGCCTGGCAATCCTGGTGCCAGCATAGCCTTGATCCCCCGCTTCTCCGCGAATCGGAAATCCACGCCACCCGGCAGGGAAGCAAGGTCGATAATCACGGCACGGTTAGGGATTTGCGCTATGACCTGCGCTGTGACTATCATAGTCGGTATCGTATTAAAAAGCAAGTCGATATTTGCCGCCTGACGCGCGAGATCTGCTATGAAAAAAGGCTTGAAACCCATTTCTGTCGCTCTGGCAAAATGTTCATCTCTGCGCACCCCAATCCGCACATTAGCCCCTAAGCCAAGAAGGGTGCGTGCCAATGTGAACCCTGTTCTCCCCATCCCAAGAACGACCGATTCAGAACCATGAAGGGTGATATCGGTGTTCTGAATCGCCATCATAATCGCGCCTTCGGCCGTCGGAATGGAATTGTATATTGCAACATCATCCCGATCGAACAATTCAACAAGCGAGAGGCGGTATTTCGCACACAGCTTGCTTAAATATGGTTTGGCCATCCCCGTAAAGACAACACAATGCTCCGGCAGTACCGCAATATGCTCTTCCGTCAGCACCAATTCATCCGATGTAAAGATGGCATGAACCTTCCCACTGTCATCAGTTCCTACAGCAGGAAGCACAAGAGCATCCGCCTGCTTCAACAGCTCGATAGAGAGGGATTGGCGCTGTACGCCATGATATGGGTTTTGCAGTTGATCGTACCCAACGATCGTGACACTGGCATCTAATTCAGTCAGCTTATGGATGATCTCAAGCTGGCGAGCATCTCCGCCAATAAACACGACCTGAACTCCAGTTAACATCCTCGCTGATCACTCCTTTCACAAACGTGCACACAACGTATAAAACATCTTATGCGCACGCCTAAAAAGGGTGCAGCCATGTGCAAGCCCATCTCAAGACGCAAAAAAAACGCAGCTGATTTACCAAAACGGTAATTCAACTGCGTCCTATTTGATCATTATTTTACTTCGTTCCGGTATGACCGAAGCCGCCTTCTCCGCGTTCCGTATCAGTCAACTCGTTTACCTCGACAAGTTGAATAGATGGAACGAATTGAATCACCATTTGCGCAATACGCTCATTGCGCTCAATCGTGAAGTGAGTCTGTCCAAGGTTGGCTAGCAAGACCTTCACCTCTCCGCGGTAATCGGCATCAATCGTTCCTGGTGAATTCAAGCAAGTAATGCCATGCTTATAGGCAAGTCCGCTGCGTGGACGAATCTGTGCCTCTAAGTACTCAGGCATTGCCATGCAAAATCCAGTAGGCACGAGGGCGCGATGGCCGGGTGCTAATGTAAGCGGCTCTTCTACCGCTGCATATAGATCGAAGCCTGCTGCGAGTTCGGACATTTTTTGAGGGAGCGGTACATCCTCATTGCCTGGCAGGCGTTTAATTTGAACTTGGTGTGATTGTTGTAACAAGTTGATCCCTCCTGAATGCCGATATTGCTTTATCATTTGCTCCGACCATTGAACCTGCGAATGGATGGGAAAGCATACGGTTCAATACAAAGGTAACGTCTTCTAGCTTAATCGATTCAATTCGAGCGATGATCTCATCCAGCGTGAAATGCTTGCCTAGCATCAGCTCATTTTTCCCTAATCGATTCATTCGGCTGCCTGTGCTCTCAAGGCCGAGGATAAGACTTCCCTTCAACTGCTCCTTGCCTTTGTGAAGTTCTTCCTCAGACAAGCCCTTCACTGCCAGTTCACCTAGCATATCCAAGGTTAAATCAAGCACTTCCTTCGTCTGCTTCGGTGCGGTTCCTGCATAGAGCGTGAATAGACCGCTATCTGCATGTGACGAATGATAGGAGTAAACAGAATAGGCAAGTCCACGCTTCTCGCGAATTTCCTGGAACAGGCGAGAGCTCATGCCGCCACCGATCAAGTTGTTGAGCAATATCATAGCGTAAAGGCGCGGATCTGTCATCGAACAGCCTGGCAGGCTGAGACAAATATGATTCTGTTCTGTCTTCTTCTTATGATATATGAATTCACTATGGAAGCTTGGTTCCGTTAATATGGCCGCAGGCTCATCATTCGTGAATTGTCCGAAGTGCTTCTCCAGCAATTCGATGATCGAGTCATCAAAGTTACCTGCTACTGCAATGACCGTATTCGAGACCGTATAATGATTCTTCATATATGCGCGGAGATGATCAGGCCCCATTGGTGTCAGGCGTTCCTTCGTTCCTAATATCGGATATGCGAGCGGGTGTGTGCCAAAGGCAGCACGAGTAACCAGATCATGCACCGTATCATCCGGTGTATCCTCATACATCGCAATTTCTTCAAGGATTACATTTTTCTCTTTCTGCAATTCCTCGTCCAGCATGGATGACCGGAAAAACATATCGGACAGCACATCAACCGCTATCGGCAAATGCTCATCCAATACTTTTGCATAATAACAGGTATATTCTTTGGAAGTGAACGCATTAACACTTCCTCCGATCGCATCGAAGGAGTCTGCGATTGCTTTCGCATCAAACCGTTCTGTTCCTTTGAACATCATATGTTCGATAAAATGGGAAATCCCGTTGGTCGTTTCATCCTCATTGCGTGAACCTGTCTTAACCCATATCCCAAATGAAACGGAACGGCAGGTTGGTATTTTCTCCATCACGACACGAAGGCCGTTAGACAGCTGCACTTTTTCCACCGGCAATTCCTCCTCGTCCAAGTACATTTCCAAGTATGCCTTTCTAATCCTACCAGAAATCTGATCACCTCTCAACTTCAATCGGAGGCACCCGCTTCTCAGAAAGTGTTTCTCCTACCGTACCTGGTACAATGCCCTTTTGCTTCAATATCCGAATCATTTCCTTCAAGGCTGTACTGGATGGCTCCGTTGGATGCATGAGGATCAGTGATCCCGGTTCTGTCTTCTCTTGAAATCTACGCAGTATCGTAGCCACAGAGGGCTTCATCCAGTCTCTCGTATCAAAGGTCCACAGCACTGTCTTCAATCCGAGTGCATGTGCTGTACGTACCGTCAACATATTGAAGTCTCCTGATGGTGGAGCGAACCATTTATTCTCTACGCCAAGCGTTTGCTTCAGCAATTGCTTCGTCTTCTCAATTTGCTGCGTCTGGTGCCCCTCGCTTAGCTCGCTCATATTCGGATGAGAGTATGCATGATTCTCCATCTCATGTCCCGCCGCCTGAATCCGCTTCGCAATGTCAGGATTTTTCTTCAACCAGCTGCCGTCTAAGAAAAATGTCGCATGCACCTTCTCATCTGCTAGCACTTTCAGCATTGGATCGATGTACTCGTTCCCCCAAGCGACATTGATCATAAGCGCTGCCATCGGCTTATTCGGATTCCCTCGATAGATCGGCTGTGGATCTAGACTCGTCAAGGAGACCTCCGGCTTCACCTCGCGCATGACCATTTTCAATTCAGCCGAACGATCTTTCCCCGAATTGGCAGTGTACGTTCGCTCAATATCTACTTCCTGCCCATTGTATCCGGGTATTGCCTTCCACACCCGATCAATGCGGGCATTAATTGGAGCAATATATCGTTTGGCTGCTTCCTCCTTGATTCGAGCCATTAATGGATCATTCGCAGCCTTATCCTCTACCCCCGATTGGTAAGCATAGCTCACGGCGAGCTCTGCCTTCTTCTCCTGCAAATAGCTTCTAACATCGGTCTGCGCTACTGCTGCCAGCACGATGACAACTCCTGCTGTTACGGCGAACCATTTCTTTAACTTTGGCTGCATCCAGTCCATTCCCTTCCAAGATAGTCCTTTTGATTCTATGCGATTTCGGGACGAGTTATTCGGTCTGGAAGCAATCAATGCCTATCATGCAATCAATACCTATTTTTTGCATCAAAAAAAGAGCCAGAAACCAGTCTGCCTCTTTCCTTGCTACGTATGTTGCCTTCTCAGGCTTGTCTTGCTCGCTGTATCCGACTTAGCTTTGCGGCTTAGACGGACGCGGTCCGCGAGGTGGACGATTGCCGCCCCCTTGTGGTGGTCTGCTGCTGCGTGGACGTTCTGTAGCTGCAGCTTCGGAGCTTGCAGTTCCTTCTGTCTGTGCAGGCTGAAGCAGCACTTTGTGGGACAAATTGATGCGTCCCTGTTGGTCGATCTCGACAACCTTAACCTCAAGCTTATCGCCAATTTTCACGACATCTTCGACTTTCTCTACACGCTCAGTTGACAATTGAGAAATATGCACAAGCCCTTCCTTACCTGGAAGCACTTCAACAAATGCACCGAACTTCTCAACGCGTTTCACTGTTCCTGTGTATACTTCACCAACGATAACTTCCTTCACGATACCCTCGATAATTTCACGGGCACGCTCATTGGACTCTGCATTTGTAGATGCGATGAAGATGCGGCCATCCTGCTCGATGTCAATTTTGACGCCTGTTTCCTCGATGATTTTGTTGACGACTTTACCGCCGGCACCAATAACATCACGGATCTTATCTGGATTAATATGCATCGTCAAGATCTTAGGCGCATACTGTGACAAGGATTCACGTGGAGTTTGGATAACTTCATTCATTTTATCCAAGATGTGCATACGTCCTGCACGTGCTTGATCCAACGCTTGTGTCAAGATGCTGCGGTCGATACCATCAATTTTGATATCCATTTGAATGGCTGTAACACCTTCAGCTGTACCAGCAACCTTGAAGTCCATGTCGCCGAGGTGGTCTTCCATACCTTGAATATCGGATAAGATGGAGAATTGTTCCCCGTCTTTGATCAGACCCATTGCAATACCTGCAACCGGTGCCTTGATCGGAACCCCTGCATCCATCATCGCAAGTGTGCTTGCACAAATACTTGCTTGGGAAGTAGAACCGTTAGATTCTATGACCTCGGATACAAGTCGGATTGTATACGGGAATTCGCTCTCTGGCGGAATCACCTTGGACAAGGCACGTTCACCGAGTGCACCGTGACCAATCTCGCGGCGTCCAGGAGCACGAAGCGGACGAGCTTCCCCTACGGAGAATGGAGGGAAGTTGTAGTGATGCATGAAGCGTTTCGACTCTTCCAAGCCAAGACCGTCCAAAATTTGCACGTCTCCAAGTGCACCAAGTGTACAAATGCTGAGTGCTTGCGTTTGTCCACGTGTGAACAAGCCAGATCCGTGAGTACGAGGCAATAATCCTGTATCACAATCGATTGGGCGAATCTCTTCAAGCTGTCTGCCGTCTGGACGAACTTTATCATGTGTGATCAAGCGGCGAACTTCTTCCTTCACGATATCGTACAAGGTTTCGCTCACATCGCTCATATTCTCAGGCGTTTCCACATACAATTGTTCGAAGTGTGCAGCTGCTTCCTGATTGATTGCATCAATCGCATCTTGACGCGCATGCTTCTCAGGAATACGAATCGCTTCAACGAGACGTTCCTGCGCGAACGCACGAACAGCAGTATTCACATCTGTATCAACTGCATGCAGCTTCACTTCCATCTTCGGTTTTGCTGCGATCGCAGCGAATTCTTCAATCTTCGCTACAATTTTCTTAATTTCATCGTGACCGAACATGATTGCTTCAAGCATAACCGATTCCGGTACTTCGTTCGCTTCTGCTTCAACCATCATGATCGCGTCTTTTGTACCCGATACAACAAGGTGAATATCGCTCTTTTCCTCTTGTTCAACGGTTGGGTTGATAATAAATTGACCGTCAATACGACCTACAATCACGCCGCCAATTGGGCCATTAAATGGCACATCAGATACCGTCAATGCAGCGGATGTTCCGATCATTGCCGCGATTTCTGGTGGGCAGTCTTGATCCACGCTCATAACCAAATCCACGATCTGCACATCATTACGGAAGCCTTCTGGGAACAACGGGCGAATCGGGCGGTCAATAAGGCGGCTTGCAAGAATCGCTTTCTCACTTGGGCGACCTTCGCGCTTAATGAATCCACCAGGGATTTTACCTACTGCATATAATCGTTCTTCGTAATTGACAGTCAATGGGAAGAAATCTAGATCTTTAGGTTCCTTCGATGCGGTAACGGTACACAACACGACTGTATCACCGTACTCGACTTTGACTGCGGCATTTGCTTGCTTAGCCAAACGCCCCGTTTCCAGGACAAGCTTTCTGCCGCCAAGTTCCATCTCGATGCGGTTCATCGGATCCCTCCTTAAGTGGTTCAGTTTATATTCTTCGTTACTACTCCCATTATTTCCTGCATTTCATTTGAAATACCGTCCTGATGGAAGCTTGTCTACTATCACAATATGTAGCATCATATGCAATCACTAAAAAGCAACCCGGTTGCATGCCGCGATAAGAAGCGGCAATGAACAACCAGGCTGCTTTGGTTCGTGCTATTAACGGCGAAGACCGAGTTTTGCGATCAATGCGCTGTAGCGTTTAACATCTTTGTTCTTCACATAAGCCAACAACTTACGGCGTTGACCTACCATTTTCATCAAACCACGACGGGAATGATGATCCTTCTTGTGTGTACGAAGATGGTCCGTCAAGTTTACGATGTTTTCAGTAAGGATAGCGACTTGCACCTCCGGAGAACCTGTATCCGTAGCGTGCGTCTTATGTTCTTCAATAAGCTGTTGTTTACGCTCTTGAGTCATAGCCATCCTATTCACCTCCTAAAATATGTGTTAGTTTACGCCATTAGCCTCGTCATCGACGGTGAGATCGAATAACCAAGCTATGGACGGGTCGTTTTTCACGACAACGTTATTAGTATAGCATCTCCATCTACAAAAGTAAAACAAGTCTTAGCAATCAATTCGAACGAAGATAGAACGCTTAGAATATGGTGAACAATATTAGACGCCAATTGTTACTGCAGGCGCCTTCTCCATCGTGCTTAGACGTTGGCGCGCTTCCTCTGAATCCGCAGTAATCTGTGCGATCAGCTCTTGTATGGAGCTGAACTTGCGCTCTGGACGAATATAGCTCATTAGGGCAACCGTTACGGTCTCCCCGTATATATCTTGATCAAAATCAAATAGATGGGCTTCAACCGATTGAACGGTTTCTCCCGTCTTGAATGTCGGCTTCAAGCCAATATTCAGCACCCCATCATGCCACGTTCCGTGAACCAGCACCTTCACAGCATATACGCCATTCGCTGGGATGACATATGCTTCTTCTGCCCGGACATTCGCAGTTGGGAAGCCCATCGTACGACCACGGGCGTCACCATGAACAACCTCGCCGCGAATGATATACGTTCGGCCTAGCAGTCGATTCGCATTGACAACATCACCTTGCAGCAGACTTTCGCGAATCCGTGTGCTGCTCACCTTCACTGCAGTCTCAACGTCATTATGTGCCGGTATGATATCAACAGTAAAGCAGCCCTTGCCCCATTCCTGCAGCAATTGTGCGGTACCTTCTCCACCATGACCGAAGCGATAGTCGAAGCCGACAACGACGTGTTTCACCTTCATACGGCAGATCGCTTCTGCGAACTGCTGCGCGGTAACTTTAGCGAATGACAAATCAAAATGTACAACATACAAACGGTCAAGCCCAAGCTGACTCAAAATCCGTTTTTTCTCCGACAATGGCGTAATGAATCGTTCATACTCCGGCTTGCCGAATACTCCCTTGGGATGTGGATGGAAAGTCATCAGACCTACGGGCATTTGATGCTGCTTCCCGTAGTCCAACGCATGCCGAATGACCCGTACATGTCCCTCATGAATACCGTCAAAATGTCCTAATATTAATACTTGCGGCTGCTCCTGCAGTCGCCAGCTCGAATCATCGAGCGCTGCATGTAATGCTATCGTTTCCATTGTAATCAGAGCCCCTGCGTATTATCGATTTGTGGTTAAACTCCCAATCCAGTTACACGGACAGTAAACCAAAGTTCCTACCTACTAGTATGTTCTCCCTTTCACAAGAGTAGACAAAAGCTAGCGCAAGCCGAGTCAATTGCCTGCTCGAATCGCGCACAGCATTATATACATTACTCGTTCGGAAGAAATACCTTCACAGGACGCAACACCGATTGCCCCTGTGGAACTTGGAATATCCCATAGAACGTTCCATGTTCATCATACAATCGAATCGTACCATTCGTCAAAGGTTTCGGCTGCAAAGCGTGCAAAGGAATAGATCGACCGGTCAATGCATAATGGGCAAACTTCTCAGATACTTGAATTCTAGGCATATCTGAGATTGCATCCTCCACAGATAGAAGCATCGTTTCAAATGTTCCATCCGCGACAGCCTGCTCAATCTGATCGAAGGTTACACATTGTGAAGGAACAAACCCGGCAGATACCGTTCGCATCAGCTTCGCCATTGTAGATGGAACGCCAAGCTTACGACCGATATCAACACATAGTGTTCGGATATAAGTTCCTTTGGAACACTCAACTAGGAATCGTACTTCCGGTTCAGAGGTGCCTAACTGTACATCTAGAAGATCAATGTTATGGATCGTAACTTGGCGCGCTTTACGCTCCACCGTCTTCCCCTCACGCGCTAGATCATACAGTCGCTTTCCGTCTACCTTAACAGCGGAGTACATCGGAGGCACTTGTTCGATATCCCCGATAAAGGATAGAATCGTCTCACGAATCATCTCTTCCGTCAAATGCGAAGCGTCCGAGCGCTCCAGTACCTCTCCACTTAGATCCTCGGTATCTGTTGATACACCGAATCGGAGGGTTGCCTCATACTGCTTAGGCATCTCCTGCAAATACTCAACGATCCGTGTCGCCTTGCCTATACATAGCGGCAGCACTCCAACAACCTTCGGATCCAATGTTCCCGTATGCCCGATACGCTTCTCCCAAATAAGGCGGCGTACTTTGGCAACTACGTCATGGGACGTCCAGTCCTCAGGCTTCCATACGGGTAATACACCATGATAGTTACTCATAAAGCTTGCTTCACCCGTTCTATTACAATGGTAATGACTTCTTCTAAAGTACCAGCAAGCTTGCAGCCTGCTGCACGGACATGACCGCCTCCACTAAAGGATTGAGCAATCTCAGCCACATTAGCAAGCCCTGCGGAACGCATACTCACTTTTACTCCTGTGTCATCTACTTGCTTAAATAAAAGACCAACTTCTACACCATCGATATTGCGTGGATAATTGACCAAGCCTTCCAGATCTTCATTAAGCGCCCCGGTCTCTTGCATATCCTGAGGAGTCACGTACAACCAGGCAATTCGATGATCCTCGCTAAATGCCAATCTCGACAGGCCGCGTTGTATAAGCTGCATCTGTGCCATCGACATCTTCTCAAGCAATCGATCCGCAATGTCATTGCCGTTAACACCCTGCTTAAGCAGCTCAGATGCGATCGTCATCACATGTGGTGTCGTGTTGCTGTACCGGAATCCCCCCGTGTCAGTTAGCAAGCCAGTATACAGTACTGTCGCTACCTCTAAATCGAGTGTAAGCCCGTAGGAAGCAATCATATCGAATAATATCTCAACGGTCGCCGCAGCATCCTCGCGGATGACTGCAACTTCCCCATAGTGGTCATTCGTTGGATGATGATCAATATTTAAAATACGAGCATCCTTATCGATCCATTCTGCTATTTTTCCGATGCGCGCATAGTCCGCACAATCCACACAAATTACGGTATCAAATGGCTTGGCAGCAATGTTTTCAAGTTCTGCATGTACGTTGATTTGATCAGAGCCCGGCAAATAATTTAACTTATTAGGAACTCCATTCTCATTCACCATGACATAGGATTTGTTCCATTGACGAAGCAGCCAGCCTACCGCCAACGTTGAGCTTATCGCATCTCCGTCAGGCTGAACATGTGCAACCACAAGAAAATGATTGCCCTCTTGAATAAAGTTTCTAGCTCTCTCGATCTGCTGTGCATAAGATTGCGTCGTTAGTCCAGTCATTAATAACCTCCATACAGACAAGTGAATCGAGCCTTGGCCCGATTCACTTGTGCGTTCTTATGCTGCTGACTTAGTTATTGTCGCGATCGCGAATTTCACCAAGCAGCTTTTCAATATGGCTACCGTATTCGATTGAAGAATCGATCTTGAACAGCAGCTCTGGAGTATGACGAAGACGAATTCGCTTGCCAATCTCGGAACGAAGGAATCCGCTCGCCTTCTCCAATGCTTTCATGGATTGTTCCTTTTGTTCTTCATTGCCCATGACACTCAAGTACACTTTGGCTTGTGACAAATCGTTCGTTACATCAACGCCTGTCACCGTAATGAAGCCGATTCGAGGATCCTTAATCTCGGTTTGGATCAACTGGCTAAGTTCCTTCTTCATCTGCTCGCCAACACGTCCGGAGCGAAAGTTCGCCATGGGAAACACCTCATTTCATATATAGCTTACAACATCATCTGAGTTGAAACCATTCTATTTGCGTTCGATGGTTTCCATGACAAAGGCTTCGATGATGTCGCCTTCCTTCATGTCATTGTACTTCTCAAGCATAATACCGCACTCGTAGCCTTGCGCAACTTCCTTCGCATCATCCTTGAAGCGCTTGAGCGAGTCGATTTTACCTTCGTGAACAACTATGCCGTCACGAACAAGGCGTACTTCTGCAGAGCGGGAAATCTTACCTTCTGTAACCATACATCCTGCGATTGTACCGACTTTGCTGATTTTGAACGTATTGCGTACTTCAGCATGACCGATCACAACTTCTTTATATTCTGGATCAAGCATACCCTTCATCGCCTGCTCGATTTCTTCAACAATTGAGTAGATGACACGATGCAAGCGAACATCAACCTTCTCTTGATCAGCAGTAATCTTCGCTTGTGCGTCTGGACGAACGTTAAAGCCGATAACGATAGCGTTGGACGCTGTTGCCAAGATGATGTCCGACTCTGTAATTGCACCAGCACCGGAGTGAATAATCTTAACGCGAACTCCTTCAACTTCAATCTTCTCGAGCGAGCCGCGAAGTGCTTCAACAGAACCTTGAACGTCACCCTTGATGATTACGTTCAATTCTTTCATCTCGCCGTCTTTAATGTGCTTGAACAAGTCATCCAACGTTACACGAGTATTCGCACCCAATTGGCTCTCTCTATAAGTTGTCGAACGCTTCTCAGCAATGGAGCGAGCCTTACGCTCATCATCGAACGCGACAAACATATCGCCAGCTTGTGGAACATCTGTAAGACCTGTAATTTCGATCGGTGTAGATGGGCCTGCTTCTTTCAAGCGACGACCACGGTCATTCACCATTGCACGCACACGGCCGAAGCATGTGCCTGCTACGAATGCATCTCCTACTTTCAGCGTACCTTGTTGAACGAGGACGCGAGCAACTGGTCCACGGCCTTTGTCCAGCTCTGCCTCAAGCACCGTACCGCGAGCATCCTTATTCGGGTTCGCCTTGAACTCGTTCACTTCGGATACGAGCAGGATCATTTCGAGCAATTCTTCTAAGCCCGTACGCTGCTTCGCAGAAACGTTAACGAAGATAGTGTCTCCGCCCCACTCTTCTGGAACCAATTCATATTCAGTCAATTCTTGCTTTACACGATCGACATTGGCTTCTGGCTTATCGACCTTGTTAACAGCTACGATGATTGGGCAGTTCGCTGCCTTTGCGTGGCTGATTGCCTCAACCGTTTGCGGCATAACACCATCGTCAGCAGCAACAACGATAATCGTAATGTCGGTTACTTGTGCACCGCGGGCACGCATCAACGTAAACGCTTCGTGGCCCGGTGTATCCAGGAACGTAATCTTCTTCGAGTTGAACTCAACTTGGTATGCACCAATATGCTGCGTAATACCGCCTGCTTCTCCACCCGTAACGTTCGTCTTGCGGATCGAATCAAGCAATGTCGTTTTACCATGGTCAACGTGACCCATAATCGTAACAACTGCTGGACGTTCAACCAAGTCTGCTGCATCTTCTTCTTTTTCTTCTGTTTCCTCGAACGGATCTTCGGATACAGGCAGCTTCAAATCAACTTCAACCTTGAATTCGTCTGCAATCAACTGGATTGTATCCAAGTCTACTTCTTGGTTGATTGTTGCCATAACGCCCATGAGCAAGAACTTCTTAATAACCTCGGAAGCGTCTTTATGAAGCAATTTTGCCAATTCACCTACTGTCATTGCACCGCGTACAATAATCTTTTTCGGCGTATTGTCAATTTTCTCACGCTGTACCTGCTGTTGATTATTTCTGCCTCTGTTCTTGCCGCCGCGGCCGCGCATGCCTCCGCCATTACGGTTGTCATCGAAGCGTCTCTTATTATTATTATTGTTGTTTCTTGATTGATTTCTTCCACCGGAGAAATCCTCACTGCGTTCACCGAAGTTTCTGTTCGGACGCTGCTGAGTGCCTTGACCGGTACGAGCTTGATCACCTTGACGCTGCTGGCCGCCTTGTGCAAAGCGCGCTTGACCGCTGCTTTGTTGGCTGCCTTGACCTGGACGCGAGCCGCCGCCTTGACCTGGACGTTGT
>NZ_MAIS01000386.1:0-242 GCF_001680695.1 Paenibacillus sp. KS1
ACAGACGCAGCAATTGTTGAAAGAAGCACACCGGGCCTACGGTACGGAGGTCAACGATCTGTTGCTGACCGCATTGGCGATGGCGGTTCAAGCGTGGAGCGGACTCGAACGCGTGGCAGTCTTGCTGGAAGGACACGGCCGAGAACCGATCGCGGCGGATGTGGATGTAAGCCGGACGGTCGGCTGGTTTACGAGCGCGTATCCGGTGGTGTTGGAGATCGAGCCGGAGATGAGCCTGCCGC
>NZ_MAIS01000341.1:0-329 GCF_001680695.1 Paenibacillus sp. KS1
GCGCGGCCTTGGCTATCGCCTGTTCTGACGTGAGTATCGGCTGGGCGAACGTTTGCTTATATTCATCGTCGGATTTATAGGATTCTTCTTCCCGAAGCAATTCGGCCCCCCATACCTTCCCGGTATCCGCTCCGATATGCACGATGCGCAGGATAGAATTCTTCAATTCTTCATCGTAGAACTCCAGCACCTTTCCCTCCTTGTTCTGAGGATTATAATTTAGGTTCACCCCATCACGCACCTTTACGTCCTGCCCGCCGTTTAAGAGCTTCATCGTTTTGCGCGCTATATCAACCTTTGATTTGTCTGGCGCCTTCGCATAGCTAACT
>NZ_MAIS01000234.1:0-1270 GCF_001680695.1 Paenibacillus sp. KS1
TCTCCATTAACTGTTTTTGACGAATACAAGGACTACTTCAATAAATTTGCACTTAAGCATTTCCACGATAGAAGAAAAACAGCAACTGCAAGATATGCAATATCAAACCTTGTAGAGTTTTTTAAAGTCATTGAAAAATTAAGTGCTACTGAATACCTAAACATCAAGAATGAATTAAAAAATTTCCAAAACATAAAGGAAGACGCAAATGATTTTCTTATTAAAGAAGACATTGATTATCTTCTTTCTTTCCAATATGAATTTGGTAAGAAACGCGGGATTGAAGACCAATTAGTTGCCCCATTAATTATTGCTCTTTCATATTATATGCTTTTTGAGCAGTCACATATATCAAATTTGCATATTTCTGACGTGGATCTTTTGAACTCGAAAATTAAAAATATACGTGTCTTACACGATAATATTGTGAAAGAATGGATGCCAATAAATAGTACTGTTATTGAATTAATAAAGAGATATTTAGACTATCGAAGACAATTAGGTGTGCTGAAGGACGACGACAATTTAATCATCCTTAATGGACAAAAGCTAAACAACCGCTCAATTAATGATGTTTTGAATATATTTAATGATACTAAAGGAAATACCGATAGACTTTCTTCTAGGGTTAACTTACAAAAAATTATAAGAACAAGAATTTTATTTGATCTCGTAGAAACAAAAGGACATTCACTAATTGATTTTTACTCGATTATTGGTTTTAACAAAGATACTCAATTAAGAAGTGCTACTAAAGAGTATTTGGTGAGAGCTAATTCAGAGATGGCATATGGCATCAGTTAACAATGTATCTACACTGTGGGCTTACACCCTTGGTTTGCTAGAAGAGGTAGGCATCAAAGTAGATTTAGTTTACAACCCTGTGAGGCTAAGTCCGTCGGACTCAGTCGCTGGTGCTCCCTTAAGCCTCGCAGCTACAAAATCGTTAACTGAAATCCTGTGGAATATTTATAGAACCAATTGAAAGTCGAGATTACGAAAATGAACAATAAATTAAAAGAAGTTTTGATTGGTCTAGCTAAAGCAAGTTTTTCTGCATTACCTACTGTGGGAGGACTATTTAATGAAGTGATTTTTGATATTAGAGGCAGAATAGTGCAAAAAAGAGTTAATGATTTTGTGGAAAGTCTTTTAGTTTGCTTGAATGATTTAGGAATTGTACTTGAAGAAAGTGTAATTAAATCAGAGGAATTTAATGATATATATATTGCAATAATTAAACGTGTTGTTGATACCAAGAGTGAGTACA
>NZ_MAIS01000307.1:0-459 GCF_001680695.1 Paenibacillus sp. KS1
GTTCAGATCGACCAGAAGCTGGCGGCCAAGCTGCAAAAAGCGGTAAAGCAATTCGCGGAGAAAGAGATAAAGTTGCAGGAGGCTGCCGAGACTACATTTGCTACAGATGCAAAGGTTACATCGATTGATGGAAAATATGTCGTCTACTTCGATTATAAAAAAGGAGAAGTAAGGCAGATCGACGGAACGATCCCAATCGATAAAATCAGCAAACAGGATCAGGAGAAGATCCTGAAAGCACTGAAAAGTGCATACGCGAAGAAAACATACGTCCTTGATAAAGAAGTGGTTCTGAGTCGCCTTTATGATGGTAAAAATGAAAAATTAAAAGATGATTATTTTTCGTATTGGTTGACAGGGAAGGATTTTGAGGCACATTGGGAAGCATCGGGTAAGGCGGAATTTGAGAGTAGAGTTTTAATAAAGCTTGCCAAGGAAGAGCTCGATTCAAAGTCGCTG
>NZ_MAIS01000374.1:0-256 GCF_001680695.1 Paenibacillus sp. KS1
CCTTGTGTCTCCGTCGCAGGAGACATAATCCTTAGAAAGGAGGTGATCCAGCCGCACCTTCCGATACGGCTACCTTGTTACGACTTCACCCCAATCATCTACCCCACCTTCGGCGGCTGGCTCCTTGCGGTTACCTCACCGACTTCGGGTGTTGTAAACTCTCGTGGTGTGACGGGCGGTGTGTACAAGACCCGGGAACGTATTCACCGCGGCATGCTGATCCGCGATTACTAGCAATTCCGACTTCATGCAGGCG
>NZ_MAIS01000290.1:0-581 GCF_001680695.1 Paenibacillus sp. KS1
AAATCTTTGTCGCTCGTCCAATCCGTATAAGAGAAGTGGTGGAAAAATTTTGATTTCCGTGTAATTATGAAAGTGGAGAACATTCTTCTAGCAGCCGGAGGAGCGTATATTATCCAAGATTAAGATAATGAAGAAAAGGGGAGCATTTATGATAGCACTTAAGGAAATAGATCGTAGTAATTTTTTTGATGTCATTAAGTTGAGTGTCGCTGATGAACAAAGTGAGTTTGTAGCAACAAATTTGTTTTCGCTCGCACAGGCTAAGGCATTCCCAGAGTGTGTCTGCTTGGCTATTTATCATGATGAAGTTCTAGTGGGATTTACGATGTATTGTATAGATGAAGAAGATCATGAATATTGGATTTATCGGTTAATGATTGATACTAAGTATCAATCAAATGGTTATGGGAAGGCTGCTATGAAGCTGCTCATTGAAAGGATTAAAGAAGACATACAGCATCGGGTTATATACATAAGCTTTGAACCGGAGAATGCTTGGGCAAAACAGCTATATGAAAAATTAGGATTTACAGAAGATGGCCGAGTAATAGATGGGGAAATCGTTTATAAACTGGAGTATT
>NZ_MAIS01000360.1:0-299 GCF_001680695.1 Paenibacillus sp. KS1
TGTTGTTACGAGTGGATCAATCCGCACACCACCATTTCCGCTGACGGTACAAATTATGAATGCATGCAACATAAACGAGAGCATTTTGAATGTAAAATCTGTTGACACCGATGAAGTAAAAATATAACATGTATTTATAACTACAAATGTAGTCTAATATACGAATGTACTTTGGGGGTTGCATGCATGAATCTGAATCAAATACCACCGATTACGGATGCGGAATTGGAAATCATGCGCGTCTTATGGGCAAATCCGAATTGCCCATCCAGTGAGGTCGTAAAACAGCTGACGGAGCG
>NZ_MAIS01000179.1:0-3345 GCF_001680695.1 Paenibacillus sp. KS1
CTGCAAGAGCTTGGCATTGACATGGATGTGAATTTCAGTAAAGCAGCTCATGGCGTTATGGTAAAGATGGATAAGTCAAAATTCGATAACCTTGACGATACTGCCAAAGAAAAGGCGAAAGCCATTCTTGAGCAAATGAGAACAGGAGCGCTTAGCAAAGAGCAAGTGAAAGCACAGCTGCAAGAGCTTGGCATCGACATAGATGTAGATTTCAGCCCGGCTCACAACATGAAGAAAGAAACAAAAGCAATTCACTTTGATGATGCTACCCAACAAAAGGTAAAAGCCCTCTTTGATCAATCAAAAGCAGGTACAATCACGAAGGAGCAAATGAAAAAGCAACTCGATGAAGTTCTTGGTGTCCAAACCCTTGATTTCCATGTAGAAAAATAATCAAAGAAAATCTTGGTTCTCAAGCTACGTAGAGATGTCCAAAAGATAAACACGACCCGTGAGATTGCTATTCGGCAGCCTCACGGGTTTTGTATGTTAACATTGAACTCTTTTCCAGATAAAATCCCCATGTATCTCTAGATAAAATCCTTGCTGGCTCCATCTGGACTCCAGATCAGTCCTATACATTAAAGATATCAAGAAGGAGGTTAGAAATTATGAATTTTATCACACGTGCATGTTTAAGTGTACAAGCAAGAAAGGGAAAGTCCTTGATCTTATTCGCCGTTTTTTTAGTGCTCACTAATTTAGTATTAGCGGGATTCGCCATACAGAATGTCACAAAGACAGCGAATGATCTCGCCAGGAAAAAGTTAGGAGTTGATGTGACGCTAGGATTAAATGGGGATAAATTTCAAAAGTACGTACAAAAACAGAGACTTGAGAATCCAAATGAAAGAATACATCGTCCGGAAATCTCTACAGAGGAAGCAGATAAGTTAGCCGAATCTCCATATGTAAAAGAGTTCAACTATGTAAAAGACAGTCAAGGCGTGGCCGATGGCTATATCCCCATTAATGCCGATCAAGGAGATAACGCGGTAGGCGGTTCCGTAGGCGGAAGCCAAGGGAACATGAAAATGCCAAACACGCTCATTCAAGGCGTTCGAATTTCTGATTTGCTAAAAGAATTTGCGGACGAAACGAATAAAATTATCGATGGTCGTTCCATTACACCGGAGGACAAAGATCAGAAAGTAGCCCTCGTCGAAAAACAATTGGCTGAACAAAACAATCTGCAAGTTGGCGATCAGTTAAAGATTCAAGCACAAGATGAAACATCGACAATAGATTTAGAGATTATCGGAATTTACGAAATGTCCACGATAGACAGTAACATGGAATCGGCACCGCCGCTGTTTCATCCGTCGAACAAAGTATATGTCTCCTACGGATCGTTAAAAGAATTATCAGAAAATAAGGAATCGAAAGGTATCCCCATTGATCAAGCCATATATTACTTGAATGATCCGAACCATATTGAGGACTTCAAAGCAGAAGGACAAAAAACAGGCATTGATTTTGACCTATTTAAGCTAGATGCGCATGATGCATTATATCGAAAAATGGTAGGCCCGATTGAGAACGTAGCATCCACTTCGAAATGGATCATATACCTGGTCTCTTTTGCGGGAGCCATTATCTTAGGTCTTATTATTACGTTGGCCATAAAGGAGCGAAGGAAGGAATTAGGGATTCTGCTCGCGATTGGCGAGAAAAAAGGAAAATTAATCGGACAACTATTAGTAGAAGTATTGTGTATCGCTGCCCTAGCATTCAGCCTCTCTGTCTTTACAGGCGGGATCGTGTCTCAAAAAATGGGAGACAGCTTATTGCAGAATGAAGTTGCTTCTTATGATCAAGATGAGAAGGCGGAAAATAATCCCGGATTCTCGTTTGGAATGATTCCTGACCAAGGCCAGGATGTGGAGCCGATTCATGATATTGATGTGCGAGTAACCTCCGAAGATATGTTGAAGTTAGGTCTGTTGGGTCTAGTCATTGCAATCTTTTCAACCATTCTCCCAGCACTATCGATACTTCGATTGAACCCAAAAGATATTTTATTAAAGCATGAATAGAGGGGGATCTATATGGACGCGATATTGCAATTCCAAAATCTGAACTACCATTATAAAAGCAATAATAAAAAATACACGATTTTAGATAACGTAAACTTTTCGTTCCAAGCCGGTCATTTTTATACGATTTTAGGACCATCGGGATCAGGAAAAACAACAACTCTTAGCTTAGCAGGCGGATTAGATATTCCTAGGAGCGGGTCTATCCTATTCAAAGGAACAGATATACAGAAAATTGGGTTGGAGTCCTATCGAAACAAACATGTCTCGATTATCTTTCAATCCTACAACCTCATTACGTATATGACAGCGCTTCAAAATGTAGTAACAGCCATGGAGATTACGGGTGTCGATGTAACAGACAAAAAAGGAAGAGCACTTGAATTATTAATAAAGGTAGGGTTAACGGAAATAGAAGCCAAAAGAAAGGTATTGCAGCTTAGCGGCGGTCAACAGCAGCGCGTCGCGATTGCCCGTGCCTTATCTTGCAACGTGGATTTATTAATTGCCGATGAGCCTACCGGAAATCTAGATCAAGCAACTGCCTTTGACATTATTGAGTTATTCAAAGAGCTTGCTCATAAAGAAAATAAATGCATCATTGTCGTCACCCACTCTCCAGACGTGGCTAGGCAATCAGATACGGCGGTATTTCTTGAACAAAAAGATTTAATAATCAAAAATATGTAATGATACATTTTGAAAAAGAAAGGAATTAGAATCATGCGGAAAAGAGTAATTTAATTTCGACTAGTGAAAACGAATGTTTCTTATTGATTAGGGTATGTCAAAACGTAAAGATGAACTCCCTATAGGAGGAGTTCATCTTTCTTTACACAAACAATTTTACTTAGCCCAACATTATTATTTTCCTAGAGAAAGCCTATTCCATCTCCTCGGTTCAAACTGGAATAAGCCCTACTAAAGTCTAAATCATTTTAGGATTCTTATAACACCAATTAGGGTCATAGGGCAACGATTTCAATTTTCGCATATCTTCCCAACTATAAACCCAATTGTAATCTCCCAACCAATAATATTGCATAGGATTTAATTTTAAGTATTCATAAACGAAACTTAAAAGCAACTTCTCGTTATCGTATACATCCTCGATACAACCAACTTGATATAAGGAAAGGGATGAATCCAACCCTAGATACTGTCCATTATTATAAAACTCAAGCCCATCATTCTTTTCTCCATCAATGTATATTAAGAACTTATTCTCATCAATATTTAGATCCTGCATAATACTTATAGTTGTATATTTGAAGTGGTCTCTCATAAGCCCCTTAATGATCTTGGACAC
>NZ_MAIS01000060.1:0-38411 GCF_001680695.1 Paenibacillus sp. KS1
CTATTTACACAAGATATTTTACGCTCTCAACTTTAAAGTCGTATAATTAATTTTAGATGGAACTGGCCCTAAAATATCTCTAATGCAAACTTCTTCTAATGAAAAAAGAATGTTTCTAATTTCAGAAGGCCCCCAGAAAGTAAATTTAATGGAGGTGTATTGAGTAGATAATATTAATAACTCTTTATTAATCCTTGGAGGTAACGAGTTTTGATTATGTACAAAAGACCATTTTTCAAAATACTCCTCCCAATAGTCTAATGCTCCTGAAAAGTCACTTTTTATTTTTGCTATCATTCTATTTTGATTAAGACTTTGAGGACCATTAACAGCAAACAAGTGCCGCTCATTAATTAAATAGCCATCATTTTTCTTGTCTCCATCCTTCCCCCATGGACGACAAGGCATAAAATTATCTTTATATTTTATTTGCATCACCTTAGAAAAAAAATCTTCAAACTCATTTTCAGTTTTCTCTCGAATAATTTCTTTAAACTTCATGTCATAAAAAGCCCAAGATAAATCATCCATAATGTTTACTCCTTTCTGTGTTTAATATAAATATTTTCGTGGAAAGTTGTAAATTTGAGCATATAGATGCAATATGATGATTAAAAAAAATTACAAAACTCCAAAACTTTTTTTAGTAATATTCATAAAATAAATATCCTACTTTTTTCATTCTCCAAATATTTCTCATCTAATAAAGACAGAACTTCATATATATTACCA
The DNA here is from genome assembly GCF_001680695.1 of Paenibacillus sp. KS1. NCBI lineage: Bacteria > Bacillati > Bacillota > Bacilli > Caryophanales > Paenibacillaceae > Paenibacillus > Paenibacillus sp. KS1. Next base: position 733 of record NZ_MAIS01000060.1, read on the forward strand.
TAATCTTGATTATATGTAGTCCAAATTTACTATAAAGCCTCTATATTATTAGCATGATATGCTTAATAATTGTGTTCGATCTATTCTCAGGCTTATTTAAGCCGTGCTTTAGTTTAGATATTTGTATTCCCATATCTCGAATAGAGTTCAAGGACTTATATTCAGAATTGCTCTCAGAGTGAATGAACAAAGTTGATAGAGAATATAGTTCTCTTTCTATTTCCAAATTACCATTATGCAAAACAACTTCTGCCCATACATATCGCCTTCTAGTAACACCATCATTTAAATACTTAAATTTCCTTTCACCGCAGGTATCGGGCAAGATATCTACATGTGCACGTACAGACTTAATATTTTGAACCTTTTCTAATAATTGCAGGGTTTGTATGAATTCATCTAATTCGCCCTGTACTTTTATCTCATGAAGTGGTTTGTGCTCTAGAGCACGCGCTATCTGATGACCACCAATATCTGCAGTAAAACGTTTACCTTCATCGTCTAAGTAATATACTTTGGTATTCTCATCTGCAAATGAACGTTGCTTATCAACATTTTTACGGATTCTTGTAATTTTAGGCTGAAAAGTGTACTCATGACTTTGGTTCTCCATTTCTACAATATTAATATCACTTCTCTTCCTTGAGACAAGGATGCACTCCTTCGCCAGAACTGTACATTCTTATTCAAGCTTAATTTTGGACATGAAAAACTCCCTTGTATACAGGTTTTATTATTTCACCTGTCTACCTAAAGGGGAGCATATCTAAAGCATTAGACTGCCACTGGTTTATTAAACTAACGTTACAGTTTATTCAAAAGGCTCCCTTCTACTAATTTGAAAACAGCTGCCATTTTGAGATCAGCCGTTTTAATGCAAGTTCCCTATTTATGTTCTAGCTTTAAACTTATCTGGGTTCATTGAGATTTGAGCGCTGATAATACCATGCACCTTTGTTATATCCTTATAGGTGCTTTCCCACTCTTCGAATGTGTCATTGAGCGGATCTATAAAATCGTCAGTATCCTTATCCGCGTATTCTTCCCATTCCAAAGATATCTCTGCATGCTTCCAAAAGCTATCTTCAATTTCTTTTAATGATTTTAAACAATAACTGAGCTTTTCTTGGATAGTTTCATCAGATCCTTCCTTTATCACGTTCTCGCCAAATACTTCTGTAACCTTTATGAGCGCATGTCCATAGTTCGGAAGTGTACCTTCGAGCCAGTAATCAAGATCGGAAATCAATTTTATGGATTGGTTTACCTCGTTCACAAATGTACGGATAATCTCTGACCGCGTTACTTTGAGCTCTAAAAAATTCACATACTGCCCTAATTGATTTATTCTTTCGATTTCCTCGTAGAAAGCACTTTTGCTTTTGTTTAAGCTGATTTGCAAATCTTGTGCTTCACGGATCGACACGTTGAGATAGCTGCTAAGTTCCCTTACAGTTTCCATTTTCGTTATTGCTTCGTTTTTGAGTTGCTTCATTTCATCGTGCCGTTTCTCGACCTCCTCCACCTTAGATGAAAAGGCCCTTCTGGAAACCCAGACGAATATACCGCAGAATAATGTAAGTACAGCAATAATAACTGCAAGCAATGACAATAATGCATTTATATTCCCTTCAAGTATTGCGATTCTCGATTTTTGAGTATCTATTAATTGCTGGGTGATTTCTTCTTTCGTTAGGGTGTACCCTTGCTCTTGAACCAATACCTGCAGTTCTTCTTTTGTAGCCAAGTCCATCTTAAGTTTTTCCAAACTACTCTGTAATTGAACATTCGTAACTAAATTGGCTTCCGTTGCTGCAGTAGCATTTTGACCCACAGAAAGGAAACCTAATAAGATACAGAACGCCAGTATCTTAAGCTTCAATATTTTTTTCCTATAACCTCCTATTTTCAATCTATTTTAGAATCTATGTGTATAGATTAGAGAAAGCTGAAGAGAACTGCCCGGACTCTATTCTTAACCTCATCAAATATTACCACAAATTGGTTAAGTCGAGAAACAAAATTGTATCCTCGTTACTACCATTAACCTAATGTCGTCCCCTATATTTCTCAGTCTAATTCGTAGGTGCATGAATATGTCTCTTAATAGAAAAAGTCCCGATGATATCTAAACATCATCGGGACAGAACTAAGTTTCTCACTTTTTCATTAAGGGCGATTACCAACATTAAACCACTGTTACTGACTATATTTAAGGGTTACCAACAATAATGTTCAGTTACCAACTTTAATGTCTCTGAGCAAATAGATGTCACGTGATAAAAATCTCTGGAACTAATTTTGTTGATTTTACTGGATTTGAGCAGGCACCTGATAAACGCAAAAAAATGAAAGTGTGGAACCACCACTAATTTGTGTAGAAAGAAAGTTGGAAACCATAAAGTTTCACTATTAACTTAAGGGAATTTAAAGAATCAATTCATTTAACTTTTTACTTAATATCGAACTAATAAGTTAGAGATCCATTGAATTGAACCCTGTTCAAGTTCTTTGAAACTTCACTACCTCTGTCTGAATAATATTCATTGTTAGACGAGTATGACCACGATGATTTTGTGTGTTTATAGTGCTATAATCTAGCTCGTATAGTACTCATAGCTTAGAATATATCCTTCTATCTGTAGAAATAATTGAAGCTGAGATACTTTTTGATTGTAGAGTGCCGATTTTGAACACTCCGCATATCTTAGTCCAAATTGTTTAATCGTGTAGGTTTTTGGATTTTACATCCACCATATGGAGGTTGGAAATATCCGTTCCAAGTATCGTTAAAATTAGAACTGAATAAAAACTGCTTCTAAAATGGATTTATCAAATAGTTTATATTAAATTCTGTCCCCCTCCCTCCGTAACTGTAGGTGTATCCAACCACCAAGGACTGCTGAATCTATTGTTTCTATTAATTTCGGTTAGAACCAGGCAGATAAATTACTTATGACAGCTAAATAAAATGGAAGAGAAACATTCTTTCGTTGGAATCGAATATGAGTGCATCCCAATCATAGTTTGATCATTATTATTAAAAACTTCCTTTCATTTTCAAGGGGGAATTGCAATGGTTATATCTAATATCTATGTTTGCTCATATTGCTTCCGAAAACTGCATTTTACAACTACTTTATAATTTCATACATCGTCTAGTAATACGTAGCATGCGTCGAACCATAAGAACATTAATTCCAGTAATAAAAAGAGGACAGCCCGAATAATTAAGGCCCCTCTAGATAGATACATTAATTTCCTCATTTGTTGATTCTGCACCTTTTTGATCTTCGAAAATTTATATCTTAATCACATTAAAGTTTCATTCTCAAATATTACCTGAATAAATCATTGATTCCCCATTACTACCAATTCAATCTTCATACTTCTTCCATAATCACCTCTAAATCATTTCCTTCATTTGCTTCTTTACGCTGTTTCTGGTTTTCTGTTATTACACCCAACTTCACAGTACACCAAAGCCATGTCCTTTTTTCATCAGAGTTTTCATCATACTCATCTTTGGGTATGCTATTGTATAATTCAATGGTTATATTTATAATGTCGTCTTCAAGCTCATTGTTTCTTGTATATTCTTCTGTGAACATAAGTAAGGAACCAAAGTATCTTAGATAAGACCACGTCATTTTATTTTTCTGTGTGTATATATATTTGTGAAATTCTTGAATATCACAAATCAACTCCTCTTTTGACTTTATAGATAGCTTCTCAGTAAATTTGTGAGTAGGTTCTACTGAGATGCTTCTAAGCTTTTCTGAGATTTCTTCTTTTAATTGATAAATTTTTATAAATTCATGAATTCTATTTTGGTACTGCTTAATTGACTCAATTATATATTCATTATCCTTATTCTCGTTTTTTATGCTTTGGATTGACTTATTAACCCATTGCTTAAAAAAATCCAATTCTGAGGTAGAAAGATTCTCTTCATTAAAAATTCTCCTGATTGCCTTTACCATATCTTTAAGCTCAAATATATCGCTCAAATCTGAACTAATACTTTCATAAGTATATGCTGGATCTTTTAATTTCAATAGATTCATAATCATAAGTATATCGCTTTGATAGCGCCGAAAAATATGCATTGTTGTTCCATTAAGATAAGCAAAACATACATCTTTATCGTTTGTACTTTGAAACTGATTATTTCCATTTAATATTTCATATAATTTTGCAAAATATATATCAGTCTCTAATAACGAATTTCGAGAATCACTAAGAATCTCAAATAAATTCTTAAGGGTCAGTGATTCCTTTTCAAATAAAGTGATTATGTGATCTATTAACTTATTTCTTCTTGAGTTGACTGAATTACTTGAAATCTCATAGTTATAGTACATAATCACTCGTAAGTATTCCCTTATTTCCTCTATACTATTAATTGTCAGGCTGTGATTTGGATCATCTAAGTCACTCAGAATTTTTTCACTATCCGTTTTCTTATCTGCAAACAATCTATTGAATGGACGATTAAGTACTACTGCATTACAAAAATCGTTCAGTATCTCCTGTTTTAGACCCTGTTCTTCACTGATACCCATTCTAAAAAACATCGAAAAGAAGGGAATTGTTATGTAATTCTTATTTTTGATATATTTATTATTTTGCATAATATCGAAAAAATCATTATCTTGTTGTATTAATTTATCAACATGTTCTCCAAAGAGAATTTTCAAAATAGCAACTCTAACAATTATTTCATAAATTTGATCTATTCTGCTTAAATTAACCTTCACGTTTTTATGTTCAGAAACTCGCAGATCGATGGTTACCAACAACTCCTTTATTTCCCTAATGATTTTTTTAACTTTCCTTACATTACTAATTCCATCATTTAATTTCTGGAGATACCCTTCAACTTCCATTTTACTGTGATTTAACTTTTCTAGTTGAGTAGGCACTTGTGGATCATTATTGTTTTGACTCTTTTTAGTATTTTTGCTTAATGAATCAATTTCCTCTTGAATTCTAGTGACTAGATTATTAATATCTTTTATTACGTCCGTTATATATAAAACAGCGTTTTTCTTTATATTATCCCTAATTTCATGTGTCCACTCATCAATTAATTTCCTTTCATCTACATTATTTATAAAATAACTAAAGATTTCTTGGTAGCTTAATTTAGATAACTGGAACTTCTTGCTCACAAATTTGTCCAAGTAAGCCCGATTTATTCTTTCATTTCCATCTATCCTTTGCTCATCCATCAAGAAAATTACATTAATACCCCGAAAATTCACCACTTCTTTGATGAATATTAAAGTAGAGTTAAAGGTCTCTTCTTCAACCCTATCAAAATCATCTACAATAATATAAATCTTACTTTTTTCTTCTGGAAAATCGATAGTTCCACCTTTATGTCCCCCTTTTCCTCCATCTTTTTTTCTTTTGTTTTTCTTCATTCCATTCGACAAAAGCTTATATATATCTTTTTCCAACCATTTTTTACTGTTTCTAAAATCATTCCGTTCTTCATTATCCAAATTTTCCAATAACACATCTAATTTGATAACTTGTTTCAAATTTAGTGTGTTTATTGTTTGAAAAATAATATTCACATATTTCTTAAACGGACTATCTTTCCCTGTAAAGATCCCATTAGAATTTAAAATATCTTCAAGTTGGCCAAAGAAGTACTCCATTAGCTTTTCAGTAGTATCTAATATCATCGGTTGTATGAAGATCATATGATTTCCATCTTCTGATAATTTTTGTGACAACACATTTATTAGACTAGTTTTACCTGTGCCCCAATCTCCATTTAACACTAGAGCAAATGGTTCGTTGTAATTGTTTCCCCTCAATAATCCATACAAATTGCTATATTCATGCTTTCGAGTAGGGAGTAATTGTTCATATACATTAATCTCAACATCTGATTCTTCATTTACCTTATCAATATCTCCGGTATTAATTTCTCGAGTCAACAGTTGCAATATAAACCATCCAAAAATAAATACACCTATCAATAACAAATCATCTACGAAAAACAGCTGATTGGTAGATATCGCTGTAAAAATATAAGTTAGGCCCAAAAAGTAATATACCTTAGAAAAATTCTTTGTAATTTTTTTAGTTGACTTTAAATAGATCATTAACTCCTTGATAAATACTATAGAAAAGAATAAGTACAGAATCCAACCAATTGACCAATACATAATCAATAGATCATTGATTTTTTTAATATTTGAGATTTCTATTAAATATCCAAAAAGACAAGTTATTGAAATATGAGCTAGTACGTTGACAAATTTCAATTTCAACTTTCTATTTTTTCTAACTTTGTACCAATAAATTAATCCTACTATTATAAAGCATAAAACTATGATAGTATTAAAACTTTTAACGAGGTTAAAAACATAGTTATAACAAAGTTCTATAAAACATCTTACTACTTCTAACGCTTGTAATGAAAAATCTGTCAATCCATTATTAAATTCCTCTAGCATATAACACCTCACTCGGTTTTATTACTTTATCTCAAAATTTTATAATAATCCTTGTTCTATACATGCTGCAAAAAATAGTGTATACATTGCATTCCATTTACCAGTACATCTGCTTAGGCATTACCTTTAAAGAAAGCAGTTCGGCTTATCGTCCGTAAATTTTTATTCAATCTTATATTGTATCATTATCATATTCGTAACTTGAGTTGGGTTCTTTACCTTATTATTATGGCAGGAGTACATTTTTCCTTGATGTTCATTTAACAGACAACGAAATCTTGATACAGTTCGCTTTCTTAGTACATCCCAACTAACAACTACTTGATCGAGGTTTCAACATTTTCAGTGTTATTAGGACGATTTCGGATGTACTATTTATCTAGTATGATGGATCTATGCTCTATACATTATCAATTACGAAACCTGCCTAAATAATGGTTATCGACATCTTCAAAAGTTTGTACTGTTTGCCCACGCTGAATTATTATCTTATCTGGGGAGCCAAGAGAAGAATAGTATAGGCTCTGCGGTAGTATTAGATTATTACTTAGAATGCTTCGGTAAGCATCCCCTAACTCTGGGACAGTGTCAAACACTTCTTGAAAGATCTCATCACGATTTCGATAAAAATCAACTAAGTTAAAATAACCTTTATCCTTCCCTCTTTCCCAAAATAGTTGAAAGGGCTTCACAGGGTAATGGGATAGTTTTTTGCCCCTTCTTTCAAGATATCGATCCATTGCATGCATTGAATCCATCAAATATTGGGTTCGATATGTCTGTAAAATAACATCATCCCATCGTTCTAAATATTCAGGAGCGGCGTTTGCGAAGCAATTAACCAAGTGCCTCAATATGTTGGCGATAAACGATAGAGCATGCAGTCCGTTCACGGGAAAGTATGTACCTAAAACCGACAAACACCCACTCCCCATAAACAAATTGGCGACGTTTAAATGCGTACCATGCATTACTTGCGTCTCGCATGCTCCAAGTAATGCAATTATTGGCTTCCATGAAAGTTGTTCCAATTCAATGGCTGTTACAGTTTCATTACCAATCACAAGCTTTCCGATCATATCGTTTACATCGTAACTTCCATGTCCATAGTAAATAAAAATAATCGGTTCTTCCTTTTCTATAGTTTCAAAAAAATTCTTCTTGTCATTCGTCTCAACATAAACGATCTCTTTTCCAATCAATTTAAAATAATGGTTGATCTCCGCACAGAGTTCTCTTCCTAGTCGGAAAAGCCCCTTATCACGATCATCCTCCTTACTTAATGCATTAATCATTAATACTTTTATATTCTCCTGCGTAAGAGTAAATTCACGATTCATAGTATTGGAATGGCTTATGAGACCATTACCTGGAGTAATAGGGACACGGCTGTAATTACAGGCTACGCACAATGGGAGTCCTTCTAATTCCATCCATTCAACAGGCAAATCAGAAATTACTTTAACTCTCGAAGCATGCTTGGCAATCAGCTTAGTTGTTTCTATGTGGAAAGCTTCTTGGATGTGCTCAGAAATTTGTTTCATTCCTGTTGTAAAATCAGGTATTCTATTTCGTTCCTCCATATCATTGCTATACGCAGATAGTGCAGCTGCTAGGCGATAAAAATTCGATGCCGGAACATTTCGTGTACGAATGTATGGTACGCGACGTGCAAGTGAATATAAGACATGTAAACTACTCAAAAATTGTAACTCATTACCGCGTTCAATTATTAAGCCATTAAGTTGAATGAAATTTTGTACTTTCTTATCCTCAGATTCAGCCTCAATAACAGTGGCATCAACTACTTGATAATAGTTTGCATGGTCATAGACCTGCCTCAGAAGTTTCTTTGGTAACTTATCTTTTTTTAAAGATTTATTTAACATATCGATTAAATGGTAGTTAATTGAAGGCACACAGAGAACAAACTCACTATTAATTGTGACTTTATCCCATTTATTCAATACAGCGTCGACAATTCGATTATATCTTTTATCGTCCTTGTCCTTTGCTATTTCTTGAAGATTGGATTCTGTTATGTTTATCAATGAGAGACGGTACCGATCATTATCGTCGAAACTGCCCTCTTGAAGGTATCCCATATTTATTGTCACTAATTTTTCTGCTAGAATCCTACGTATGTATTCATTTATTAACTTATCCGCTTCAATTTCTTTTTCTTTAAATATATCTGCTGTGCAGGGATTCACCTTATATCTGCGTTTTTGAGTACTCTCGTACAATCCACGTATTCGATCAATTGAAACTGTTAATGGATCAAGAAAAGCAATAGAAGGAGCCCTTAGTGACTTAATTTTGGTTTTGTTAGGTAACCAAGTTTGACGACGGGTAAGTGGAATTGACGATACCCAATTTTTAGTTTGCTCTCTCCAAATTTTATGAAGTATACTAACAAGATTGGGTTCATGCAGAGAAAGAACCCCCTGCATTCCTTCTCCATCATAAACAACTGGCATTTGTGTTACTTTACGAATTGTTTCAATTGTTTGTGCACTAACGTTCTCCATAACAAACACACAGCCGAAAGGGGTAAACTTAAACATTTCAACAACTTGAAGTGTATTGGATTCATAAATATAATGAATTTGATAGTTAATATCATATGGCATATACATTGTGGCATTTGGCCAATCTCCGATATATTCATCAACCCAAGCAGGTAGGTGAGATATTGTATTCAATATCATTTTTGACCCAATCAAATTACGACTAATTCGATTGAAAATCGTATCTTTTCCAGCTTTTTCCTCAGTCATTATGATAAAATAGTGAAACAACCTTATATGACGTTTAATTTCGTTCTCAATGTTCAATTTTATCCCGCCTAATTCTTCAAATATAATGAGGATAATAACTCGGTATGACGTTTATATTAAAACCGCCAATTAAGTACCCTTTACAAAGTATTATTTAGCTTACTTATTTCTGTAATCTTTGTTCCCAAACTAACCTACTTTGCTCGCTTGGAACCGCAATAACAAGCAATTTTCTGGGCCTCGTCATGCCAACATACGCTATTCTTAGTTCCTCGTCATCCAATGTATTTAAGCAGTTGGAGAGCATAGTTCTATAAAACGCCCCCTGTGCCCCCTTTTCCTTTAATATTAGTAAGACGGCATCAAAAGTTTCTCCTTTTACCGTATGCACAGTCCCCATTCTAAATCCATAGTTGTTTTCCGCAGAGATTTTAAATATTTCATCAAAATTGTAATCGGTACAATCGGGTTTTAAATTCATTCTTATTGTAATATTGTTAATCCGGAGAATATCTGAAGCCTGGTTTACCCACTCTTTAATGCTGCCAGTCGGTGAGGGTAAACACCTCAATATATGCAATATTTCTTTTCTATGACGAATAAAGCCTTTTCCAGAGATCCAACTATCGAGATCATTTGATGAACAATAATTTTTATTAAATATTCCTTTATATAGTGCTCTTTCAATCAGGCGAAAGGCTTCAAACACATCTCCATTTTCAGACATGTACTTCCCCTTTGCCAAATCTCTTACGAAATACTTACCTACTTGCCACGGATACTCAATCCGTTCAGGATGAGTTAGAATTTGATTTTGTATTGACTTACTTCTAAAAATAACAGCTACATTATCTTGATTTACCTCAACTTGATGTTTATCACACAAGCGAATAAAGTAATCAAGTGTTTGATTAATGCTTTCCTTTTCATAACAAAGAATCTCCGGGATATGTTCAAAATCTTTAACTACCTCAGTCACCGCAATCGAAGGACTAGTACGAGAGGTAAGTTTATACGTGACATTACAGATATTTTGAGAACTCCTTCTATTTTCATCTAAAATAACAGAGTTCTCCTCCCATATGTTAAATTTATCGGTAAACAAATCTGGCCGTGCATTATTCCATTCATAAATAGCTTGATCGGGGTCGCCGACTAACATTACATCTTCAAGACCATTCTCAATTAATTTATCGAGTATCCTCATCTGTATTTCTGAAGTATCTTGGGCCTCATCAATTATTACTTCCGGAAATCGCATTGCTATTGAACGAGCAATATTGGGATACTTCTCTAAAATCATTAAAGAGAAATAATTAGCATCGGCTTGGTTTGCGTACCCCTGTCTCCAAAACTTTTCTTTTGTTTGACGTATTCTTTTTACATGCCCATTTTCTGAACTATCCTTATTTCTTTTCCAACTAAAATGAAACATTGTTAGATCTGCTATCGTCGGTATAACATCCCCACTAATGGAAAAACTTGTGGAATCAAAGTATTGATCATAATCACGATCATAATTTCCGCCAGACCATGTGCCATGTGGTTCACCAACAAGAATAGGCCTCTTACCACACCCCATTACTAAATGTCCAAAAGGCAAAAATATAAATTTATTAATAAAGCTGTCTAGCGTCCCAAGGTAGTGGGGGTAATTTATCGTCATCCCTAAGTTCTGAACAAGCATCTTCCAAATTTCTTGCCATGCGACGTTAGTAAAGGATAGTGCTGCTATCCCCCTATTAGATAGCTGCCAATTACTTAGCTTATAAGCCAATCTTGCTGCAGTCGTATATGTTTTTCCACTTCCGGGACAAGCTTTAACAGCAAACAATCCATTCTTGTCAGAGACAATTGTACGTTGAATGTACGAAAGACCGTCAAACATTAAACTCACCCTTAACAACCCATATTATAGAACGTTTTATATAATCTGGAACCATAAACTGCCTTCTAGCGATTTCATCGTTTTCAAGTCTTAGAGCAAGCCGATGAGCCAATTCTGACTTTGCTTTATTACTTTCTACTTTACTTAGAAAGCTATGTGCGAAATCAGATCTTGTGTCTCCAGATATTCTTGAGGCAGATGTAGGATGCATGTCCTTATAGATACTCAATAATAAATCTTTATTATAGTCACTGGCCATTATTAACTCGTATTCAAATGTTACAGTTGAGGCCTCTACATGCAGAAGTCCCCCCCTAAGATCCAAAGCATTCTGTGCCCTAGAGGATATTTCTTCTGTGGCTTGATCTCTATCATCATCAGTAACTATCACACTCCGGATATTTAGTCTCTTACTCTTAGCGTTAGAGTTGAATAGTTTTCCGAAGTGTTCAAATGCAACTCCATTGACAATAACAATTTCTATACCCATTTTATCTAAATCATATTCTTCCCCCATAATTTTCGAAAACTTCTGTAGTAAGAGCGCCTCAGATATGCCTTCGACAAAAATAACTCCATTTGAGAAAAATAATTGTGATTTAGTTACATCAAGAAACTTACCAAGATACTTTTTATTATTATCGTAAAGTTCAGAACTTGCTAAAGAAAATGTGGAGACAATATTATCTTGGCATTGAACCACAATTAGCGAATCAATATCCGCTTTAGCTGTAATTGTTGGTGAATGCGAAGTAATAAAAATTTGAAACCCTATCGAATCCAGTTTACTTAGATAATTAAAATAAATACTCTGTAGTTGTGGGTGCAAGTGAGCCTCTGGTTCTTCAATCAGTAATGCAATGTATGACTCTGGTTCTAAATGTTTACGATTTTTTAGATCTCCTAATACTGTTGCCATGTATAACAAATTATTATAGCCGAGTCCATTTTGTTGAATATCAAAGTATTTCTGTTTGCTGTTATCGCCTCCGAGAAGGTCTGAATCAAACACAGGAAATATTACTCTTAAGGTATCTACAATTTTCCTGAATTCAAAAGGTAAAAATTCAATCTCCACTGACTGCTTTTTATTTGTTATAGAAGTCTCATCAAGATGTTCATTTATCTTCTGTTTTCCAGTTTCAATAATACTATTCCAATCAGGGTCTCCAGTTAGAGATCCCCTAAGTCTTTGTGTTAATTTATCCCGTTGTTCATCATTAATTGGATTGCCTTGAATATCCTCACGAAGATAAGAAATTAATTCACCTAATTTATTCCCACGAACTGGCCTTAGTTGCTGAGCCGCATCTCTAAGGGCGTCTAGATACACGAAAAGCAACATATTTAAAACATCCGGTGTAATTTGTTGTCCCTCGTTGTCTCCTCCCCAAACGTTGTATCTGATTTTCTCAATTCCGTTTTTTTCCTCTAAATAATATTTATAATGAATCTGTAAACACTGCTGAGATCCATCCTCAGAATAGGACAATAAATCAATAAAAATACCGCTCTCTGCAGGGTCTTCTATCTGAAAAATCAAATGAAATTCTATTGAGTCAATATTTGCATCAGGATCATGTCGGTTAATATAAAAATCACTTCGCTTTACATATGTGTCCCTCATTTGTTTACCATAATTGAAGCATATCCTAAGAGCGTCAATAATAGCTGACTTGCCAGCATTATTTTCCCCTATCAGTATGTTGAGCCCTTTTCGGAATTCGATGCTAAGATCAGAGATATTTCTGAAATTTTTAATGCTCAATTTTTTTAAAAACATATTAATCCCCGCCTCATTGTCCCATATTGGTTAACTAAAAAAATGTTTAGTATGCAATTAAAGAATTCATACCAAGGTATAATCTAATCTCGTCTTTGATAAATTTGAGTATTGCATTTATCTATGTGTCCGAAATTTATGTGGAATTCCTTTTCTTTCGTACAGCCACAAGTACTAACTCAAAGTTATATTCTCTTCTCACAAGCATACTCATCAATATTTAATCTAAAAGGATCTGATGAGCTGAAGCCAACCATTAAGTGTCCGACTACTTCTGATTTTGGTGATAAGGCTAATTGAAAATATGCACCTACACATAATATCCACAATCGTTTCCATACGCTTGTTTTTATTGTACTGTCTTTCTTTAAAGTCCATATAATCGCTCGCATAACCATATTCAACTATCCAACAATTTTTTTCCATATGTACCTCACTTAAGCGATAAAAGAATTATGTACAATGAACTATACGTATTAAATATAAATTAGACATTTACCAAGAAAACCCTACTTTATTCACAAAAATTATCCAATCAATTCGGACCATAGTAACAGACTAAAAAGGATGAGTACCGCGATAATATTTCGCGTTGCTCATCCCTTTTCCATAAGATCGTTCAATTGTATTATAAGTTGCTTATCCAGTTCTTCTGTACTTTTTCTGTACATAGGACTAAATGTCTTTACATTTTTTAGCGAGTATACTTTTTTATTATATTTTTTCATTTGACTAATGATAACGGGAAGATGTCGGAGCAGATATTGTTCATCTGTTTCTATCCTACTATTTAACATTGCAATGGTCTTTGGAAGTTTCTCTGAAGCATACTCTATGTGTTCTTTAATGAACTTAGGAGCATAAGATAAAATTGTATACTTTTTTATTTGTTCCGAGGGATTTTTTCTGTACACTTCATCTGCTGCTACAATTACTTCATCGCTATAGTGCTTATCTAGTCTTTCCCAATCAATTCGCACCTTATTTCTTTTACTAGAAGGTAAAACCTGCTCCATCCACTTCCTGTCTTCTCTAAGCATTTTATGATATAGATGGCTGTGTTTTTTGGCTAATTCCGTTCTAGTAATACAAACATTTTTTCTTAAGAGTTCAATAATTCGCACTCGATTTTCATTGAAATGACTTACTACTTCTGATGCAGTTGCAACTTCATTATGTAAACTTAATGAGCTCCACAATATATTTAGTGACTGAGGAATTCTTTTATCTAATTTCGGTGTCCTGATTCTTGTTAATGCTCGTTGTATTTGTGTAGGGGTTGTATTTAACTTCACCGAAATCTCAGTATTACTAAATCCACTTGAATGCAGATCAGCTAAAATCGAGTTCCATAAATGCCCCATTGTTAGTACAGCATAAGGTCTTTCCTCTCCTTTATCCGTAAACCGCCATCTTTTTGCAAAACAAAATCCACACATAGGGCAGCCAAATAGTCCTGAGATATACTTCCCTTGATGGTCTATACGAATGCATTTTCTGATAATTGGTTTATTAAACTCTGGACAAACCGAGTTATGACAAATCCACGGGCCATTTCCAAATGGGATAGGTATTGAAAAAGCGGAATTATCTAATAAGAATTCTTCAACAGAACCAGATAAAAACATCATAAACAAAATGTAAAATATAATGCTTTTTACTTGGTGTCCACTCAATATATAGGCATCTGTTTTAATTTGAGAGTTTACATCTATTTTTAGAAAGCGATTGTAATTATTATCTGCAAGATAAACCATGAAGTCCTCAATCAGATTTTTTCGATTCATACGTCCTGAATATTTCATATATCCCTTTAATCCTAAAACGTTACGCATCTTTAGTAGTATTTCTTCCAAGTTTTCTCTTGATTTAGACAATTGCTCAAAGTTGAGTAATAACTCTTGCTCGGACTTAATACTATCTAAACGCTTCTGCTCTTTGTCATTTTTTGAAAAATCGAAGCCACATACACATAGGGAAGATGTGACAAGACTATTTTCAAATTTTACTCCACAATTAGTACATTGAGTAAGTAATTCATAGCCATGTTCAGGACAACAGGTCAAGAATGATAATTGGTGCTTTCTGTGCAAATACACCTCACCATATAATGTTTCATCATTAGCTATGCATGCAGGACAATACCTATAGTTTTCTGATAGTAATTTTCCGCTACCCTTTCCTAGCAGAATCACAATATTTGATTCACCTTTATTAAACATAATTTCGTCCATTATAGAGTCTAATCGATTTGATGGAATAAAAGGACGGAGCCAGCAGAAATAGGTATGATCATGTAGAAATTTCTCGATAGGAATAAAATCAGATGGCAGTCGCATCATTAAATAACTTAGGTTACGAGGAAACACTGTATTATCATAGTTTTTTCTATTGAAAAGGTCACTATTAGTAACTGAAAAGTCTTTATTCCCAGATAGAACATGATATCTATAAACGATAGACCTGAAATCTTCATCAGGATACAATACTGGAAATTGAGCTAGCATGTATCAATTCCTTTCTTTAGTAATCAATCTTTAATAATTATTCTGCCTTATTAAATCAGTAAATACATTCAGAACCTTACTTCTCAAAGGATGGTTGAGACCGGCTAACTTCATTAATCTCCACCCCACTATTTTCCCTTCCAACTCATGCAATTTGTCTGCAGCCCAAAGTAACCTGCGAACTTGATATGATTCAGTAGTATCTATAAAACTTTCTATATAGGCCTTAGTATTCGGAAGTTTGTTTAAACCCTTTACAATTTTCAATGAAAATCCCCCTACTGCGGAGGTTCTTGCTATTGATGCTAATGAAATTCTATGAGGTTCTGGCATACTTCTTATTTCCTCAATGGCTCTTTTAACTACATAGAGCAATATTTCATCCCGCACCTTCCAATCCACTCTAACTTTCTGGGATCTAGGAGCAGCACTCTCTATCACAATAATCGTCTTACTAGCTTTCGATGAAATTAGTTTATTCTTGTAAGGAACTTCTCGAAAATTCAACAAAACTTCTGTCTGATTTTTAATAGTCCCAGGGTCAACCCCTAGGATTTCTGCTTTCTTACGAAGTGACAAACTTGTCGTATTTATTTCTTTTAATTTCTCATACCATACGTGCCCAAAACCCTTTATTCTACCTATCTGATATTTATCTTCGAAAGATCGATCAGGACCTCTACGTGAATAAACAAACCCACATGAACATTGAAATGTTCCAACTGGCAAACCTGTTTTGGAACAACGGGAGATCGAACATTTTTTAATAATATCAAGATAATAGTGATCTGCTGCTTTATTTAGGCAAGGCCATGAACCGTCACCAAACGGGGAACAAGAAACTCTAGCTGAACTATCATGTGCAGCCTCAAGAAATCTTAACAGCAATAAATGCCGTAAAGGATGTATTATTTCTTTAGGACTCCTTATAAGTTTATGCAACCACGTTTCTGAAACATCAGTGACTTCGCAATTTAAATGCTTTAATAACACATCGCTATAAAAATCTCTGAAGTCATTGATCAGTTGGGTGAACTTTACCCTCCCTTGTGCTGTCAAATAAGCCTGCTCGCACAATTTCTTTTTATAACTAGACATTTTTTTCATTTGTAAGGAAGAAGACAGCAGCATTGATGCAGACTGCTCAGCAATATATTCAAGATTCTTAGTCCATTTTGTATCAATGTCAACCACTGGATAATGCTCTTCTCTTATTTTTGATAAAGCTACAAATTCGAACTTGTGATTTTGTGTAGAATATTCAACATGACTTACTGAAAGTGGTTGCTTATGTAACGGGCAAACACTTACACCTGGCAATTGGTGAGTTCGATGCCAATATGGCTCATATTCTTTAGCCTCAGCATTATAACATTCCCGGCAAAATCTAAGATGCTTAGGGGCTTTTACTTTGGTAGCCATCAATCCTAAGATGGCATGAACCTTTCCGTGATTAGCCCCTCTTATCATTAACAATCTTGCTAGATCAATTTTATCTTGGCTCATAAAGTAAGCGTAATACGGGAAAAGAGTATGATTCTGTATTAGCTGTTCGCAAGAGTAATGATTTTGGATATTAGAAGCCAATATATCTATATGACTCGGCAAATCTGTAGTTGCACAAACCAATCGACTACCAAAAAGATCCTCTATGGTTTGTCTTTGTGTCTTATTACCTGCGTTTACATGATATCTAGCAATACCACTATATAACAATTCATCATCATACAACGTTGGGAAATATCCTAGCACTAGAATCAACCTTTCAGATAGGATTCTAGTACTAGTTTTCTCATTTTTTCATATTTTATTACTCTACGAGCTTAAAAAATTAGCTTGGATAGTTCATCTTCCGTTGGTATACTGCCTGTGCTCAGTAATTTTTCGTATATCCCTTCAGGATCCTTTTTCTCCTTAGATATGGCATTTCTAAGGTCATCTTCATCAAGCATAACTTGTTGTTTTTTCTTTTTCGTAGCTTTTCTGATTTCCTGTCCCTTTTTGCTACCACCATCAACCTCTGCGTTAATTGTAATTTCCCTAACAAGCTGTATTCGCAAGTTAACCAGATCCTTTTCAGCCTCATTAGTTTGAAGTATTTTTTTAGAGAGTTCCTGAGCTGTTTCAGAAGAAGCTCCAAAATCTATAGCTGTGCTTATAAGCTCAAAGTACCTCTCCTCATCCAGTTCTACCTTCTCGTTACGCAAAACCTTGGTTCTAACTTCCCCTTGAATGTTCACCTTCTCAGAAGCATTTTGTAAATATTGTTCTAATACATCCCACTTCGGATAGAGGTCATCTATTAATGCCAGAGCTTCAGGATCGTTCCTTTTCAGTACCTTAAGCATTGGTTGAACAAGCTGCATATGATGTTTAGCGACAGTTTCTAATAGAGCTGCAGTTATCTTTTCATCGTCAATTCCATCCTCTATTACTTGCCACTGAGCCAGCATATACAATTTGACTGCAATATCTACAATCCCCTGAGAGAGCTCATACATTTTTTTATTTAGTTGATCCTTTAACGGTGTCGCTGCAGCCGTCCATTGGTATTTCCATAAACTATTCAAGAAGTAGTCCCACTCTTCCCCTTGAACTAACCGATCCATTATCAGATCTCCTTGGCCTGTGCTTCTTCTTGCTTGGCTAAAGGAGCCGGATAGTAACTTCATCGCTTTAAATGTTCCTACCAATACAACGGGAACACCAATTGTATTAATTAGTTGCGTAAAATAATTCAACATCTTCTCTGCCCCGCCACTTTTAAGAAAGCTTAAGTTCTGTATCTCATCAATTACCAACACTCCTAAGCCATGTAGTGTAGCAATATGAGCCATTACCGGAATTAATATGTCTACAGAAGCACGATTTGTTGCAAACTTCCGAAAATAGTTGGTTCCTAAGTGTGAATCTATGGATTGTAAAAAGTTAAAACATAACCCCTTCAATGAGCCATCAAAGGGACAATTTAATTTTAGCCAAACAATTTGTTTACGAATAAATGGTTGTCCATTATAAGACAAATGATGGATTACTTGAGGATATAGTAGTAGTGAGCCCTCTATCGCCGTTGTCTTACCTTGTCCACTTACTCCTAGGATAGCAAATCCAGCAGCGGTAGATCTGACACCTGCAATGTTAGCTCCAGCTGAATCAGTCCCACTACCAAGAACATCCTTAAAACCGATGTGGAATTGCCTAATAGTTGCTGGGGAGAAGGGGTTTCGAGCTTTGTAGCCATGTCGAATCAACCTAGAAAGCCTTTGTTCCACAAGAAAATGTGATGGTAATGGTTCAACATAATCCGAAATTTGTTGTACCAGATGTAATCTAATCTGCTTTCCAAAACTACGCTGGACATTATTAAACTCAGGATATCTCCTAATTTGTAATGCGACATCTTCCTCTTCGAAAATTGGAGGTAAGGCCTCTATAAATGGGTTATCTCTATAGCATTGAATATCCTGTTCAGTATAGTGCGCTTTTTCTTGTCTGCCTATAAGACTTGGAGAATAATGATAAACGCTATCTTCTTGGGTTTTCTTTTTATCCATGAAGTTCATCTCCTTCCCTTTTTAATTTAGCAAGGAGGCCTAGCTTGGATTTAGGCTTATATGACTCTAATGACGTTATAGTATCATCAGATTCAATCTTCTCTTCATCAATCCCAGCTCCCGTTCCTAATTCATAGGCTTGAGCTTTTCGCAACTTCTCTCTTTCTATAGCCCTATTCCCTTTAATATTGGATTTTCGTTCAGACTCCGTCAGGGTGCAATCTTCATTTGCAACACTTCGATCAATTGCTGCTTTTTTAATTTTTTCTAATTTAGCACTTAAAGATACTTTTTCTTGAAGCTCCGTTGTTCGACGATACAAATTACTTGATAGTTTTTCCTCGTATCTAGCGGACTTAACCTCTTCAAGACTCAAATTCATAAAACGTGAAGACTTAGCTAATAGATCGCATTTGATAAATCCTTTTCCGTTATTGGTCTTCACGTACACATGATTCATACTTCTTCTGTCAAAAGCGATCAATACTTTTAGTGACTTTCCTTTTATGAACCATCCTTGACGAGCTAACTCTTCACATCCGTAATACATTCCCTCAAAGTAAATACCTCCTCGATTTGCCGTTACAGTAGCTTCGGGCAATACATTTAAGCGAACAATATCAGGTGCGATTACCTTCAGAAAATGATTGTGGGCTACCCCCCAGTTCCACAAATCTCTAGCAATTGGACGCACTTTATCCAATGCTTGATCTTTATCTAATGGGTAGTATTCCATAAGGTGATAATTGTTTCTATAAAGAATCATTTCAATCATCATTTGAGTAAATTCCTTAAGTGTAAGCTTGGCATCTAGTACATAATTAGGTCCCCCGCGTTTTTGATATTCCTTCTTAACAGCACCAGGTGTCCATGGTTGAAGCGTTACATTCAAAGTTCGAAACTGTTGTTCTACTATGCCCTTTAAATCCGCACGATACGGAGGTGCGTTTTTTATTTTTATTCCCAGTGCGTTACACAAGGAATCAGCATTCTTACTCTCCATCTCTCCACGATCAGCAAAAAAACACTCTGGCATATGGTAGCAGGGCCATTCTTCTTCTGTTATCTCTATATCGTATTGTCTACAATACTCAACTTTATTTACAACTGCATTTTCAATAGCCATCATCATCCCAAGCCAAGATGGCCCTTCAAAACCAACATATAATCCAACAACCATATGACTGTAAACATCGACGGCAATGTATACAACAGGTCTACCAATAATAATATTAGAATCATCAGAACTAATTAAATATACATCCGCTATTGTTGCATCAATTTCAAAAATTTGTCCTGGTCCGGTTGCTTTTCTTGTTTCAGATCCAAGTAAAGGTCTAAAATCACGATTGAAGGTTACTTCCCCTTCCCGAGCGATAAGTTGCTTACGCTTAGAATAATGATTCCGGATGTGGTATCGTAATTGGGTAATGCTTGGCACTTCATGCCCAGAAGGGATTATCGGTATCTCATATCCCCCTTTTTTAACAATACCAATCTGATAATACTTTTTTAACATCTCTATGTATGTATAGCTCACAGAGTCTCTTCTGTTTACTTTCAGGTAGACTTCCCTAATAACCTTGTCAAATATTTTTCGAGTGCCCTCATTTATTACGACCCCCTTCAACTTAGGATCAATGGAGATACTAGTGTTCCTAGGCCTCCCCATTTTTTGAGTCGGATTCTTCTTTTTTCCCTTCCCTCCGCAATTTCTGAATCTAGGAAGCAGAGCATTCACCATTTTCCCTCCAGTCCAGTAAAATCGCAGATATTTATAGTAGAATTTCTTTCCTTTACCCGTCTTTTTCATTTCACTCTTAATAATTTGATACCGCTCTTTTGGCTCAAAAATGTTTGGCTCCAACTCAACAATGTCTTTAATAGCATTCCAGGAGTCGTCTCTAACTTGAATTTCTTTTGGAGTTAGCTTTTCGTCCGGGATCATAAATCTTGAATATGGATCACTCTCACGCTTGATCACAGTCCCGTCCATCATTCCCTGTATTAATTCGGAAATATGCTTAAACTCCGGCAAACCATTTTTTTTAAAAATAGAAATCATTACAGCGCAATCATCTGATTGATTCAGCCATAACACTCTTTCACAATCGACAAGCTTTGAATTAGCATCTCTATATTCAAGTAAATCATTGATAAAAAGCGACATCTATCTCCCCCCAATAAATGGAACAGTTACATGAGTCGAGTTTACTAGTGCTCTCCAAGAAGGCCACATATATACCACTTAGTAATTCAATCCTCAGTTCAATGTATCAACAATGCCCTTAAGAGATTAACTTTGAATGCCCACCCTCCAACCCTGAAAATGGTTTACTAGTATTTTCAATCTTTGTTGAGTAGGAAGAATTCTGAGATTCATATCTACCTCCCACAAACGATTAGCAATCAGATAGCGTACGATATTCATACTTGTTCCCATTAACAAGCCTTCTCGTTTGTCTAATTCTAAAGTAATCTTTGCTAACGGCTGGTTTTGATTAGTAATACGTTCATATAATATTGGCTCTAACGCACACACCATTTTATTGTTCAAAAATGCACTCTCCTCCAAATTTTTAAACGAGTGCAACCATTCCACATTTTTTACCAAATCATAGTTGATTTGATTTTCAGTAATTAATCTCCATTCAATGCCTTGATCTTTCATGAAAATCTGCTCAATTTGTAACTTCTCTAATACCCTTCGATTTAGCTTATCTATAGGTTTGATAGAATGAGCTTTAAACCGAAGTTCTCCACTTGACCTTACGGTTAGCAACATGTCTGTTGTCATTACAATTGGATGCTTGGTTTTAGGGTCAATTGGATGCTTGATGCCTAACTTTTGAGCGATAAACAATGTTTTTTCTAGCGGCAATAAAGGATACTGCTCCCTGATATCAATGACATCAGATGCCCATTCCATCTGATAATGATGAGCCAATTCAAAATGTTCTGAGAAATAATGATGTACTCGTCTACTCTTCCAACCAAAAACCCTAGTTACAATCCCAAGGGAAGGAACATCATGAATAGTTAACCATGGCTTATAATCCGCAAAATGTCCCTTACCACGCCCTTCTCTTATCCTCCTTGCAATTGTTGCTGCAGTAGTACGTTGACGTCTTTTGGACATAACAAAACCTCCAACCAGATGTCTATTATTATTTTATTTATGCAACACAAATCAATTAATATTTGATTGTGATCATAAAGGAAAATTATTCTATTTGTCAACGGAAAAGCGAAATATTTTGCAGCTTTGTATGTGCTATGCTATCTTAATTTTAAAAGTTCAGTTTAGTGTTCAGCTTAGTATTCAAATACGTGAATGATTATTGATAGGGGAATTTTATGTCAGTACTAGGAGAAAGAATTAAAAGTACACGTTCATCAAGAAAATGGACTCAAGAGGAACTTGCAAAAAAAATCGGTACAACTAAACAAGTTATTTCTAATTGGGAACGCAGCAAGGCGAATCCTGACCCAAAACAAATTATCGCATTAGCTAATACCTTTGAGGTCTCGTCAGACTACTTGCTAGGGTTATCTAATTTCCCTACACCTCATTTTAGAGATCTATTCGGTCAACTATCCATTTTAAAAGAAAAAGATTACTCCTTTGTAAAAGATAAGGGGTGGGACTTAGTTGAATTAATTAATTCGGATACTCCACTTACAGTTGGTAGTAATAAAATAAGCCCAAATGAAAAGAAAATGCTTACTACAATTATTGAAATCACACTAAGTAGTATTAAAAAAGTTACACGTGACATTCAAGAAGAAACCCTCAAGTCACTTATCAATATAGGCGAAGAATCTCAGTTATTTTAATGTTGTGATTAATAACTAGATTTAACACCCTTTTGCCCATACCTTTTTCCACCTTTATGATTAATCCTAATCCAATGAAAAAAGATATGGGCGAAAGCTTTCAGTGTCTTATTTCTTTATATATTTATATAGGTGTAACGAGCACCCTGAATCAATCACTGCTCCTTTGCCGTAGACTTCGTTGGTCAGTCCAGTATGTCTATCAATCATTTTATCCATATAAGTATAATTTAATCTTCCATCTGTTTTTAGATATTTTATATCAAAAAAATTCAATTACGATTAAGCATTATTGAAATATTTAACTGAATACTTCCCCTACCTTAAAGCAGTCCTTTACAATTAAGAAATTCCGAAAGTACATTCAAGGGTATTCCCATCAATATATCGAATCCATATAAAAACTACGCAGCTCTAAAATATTGACGAGGCTCATTAATTCCAATTCTTTAAGTGTTATTGCTGAATATCGCTCATTTATTAAACCTACATTATATAGTTGATCTGACACCAATTTTCTCCATTCTTCAAACATCACAACTAATTGGTTAATTTCTGATCGATCACTAACATTAAAAACACTCGAATCAATATGATATCTTCCTTGAATATCAGAAAGAAGAGTTTTAGTGATGGAGAGAGCAATATCAGTATTAATAGTTAACACCTCCTTTAGTATAATCTACAGTGCCTTATACTAAAAATTAAAGTCAATAGGCAGCCTACAAGAAGCTAACTTAATTTACTTACTGACTCTGCAAACCAAAAGAATATTTATTTTTTTTGATTATTTAGTTCACTTCCTAAGATAGTATGCTCGTATAGAGCCAGGAGTAATTCAAAAGTGGCCTCACAATCACTTAAAGCTCGGTGTGCTGATTTATTCTGTATCCCAAACAAGTGGCATAGAGTTTCTAATTTATAATTATTAACAATTAGTTGAGCTCTTTTTGCAGTTTTTTTAGTGCATAATAATTGGCCCTTCCAAGGAGGTAACTTAAATCTCTCCATATACGTACGAAGCAATTCAAAGTCGTATCTATGAAGGTTGTGACCTACTAGAATAGGTGTTTTTCCAATGAACTTTAAAAGATTCTTCATGACGATACTTGACTTTGGCGCTGCATCAATCTCTGATTGTTTGATTCCTGTTAATTCTCGTATAGATTTAGGAATCTTGATCCCTGGGTTCGAGAAGCTTTGAAATCGGTCTACAATCACACCATTTTTAAATTTAATAGCCCCTACTTCAAAAATTCGAGCATACTTAACAAAAGGGGAGTTGGTTTCGAAATCAATAATCACACCTTCATATGGTAAACCTATCCCATTGTAGTCCAAAGGAATACTCAATCTCTTTTCTTTTGTATCTTTTTTTTCTAACTGTTTCTTCATAATATCCACTTGATTGGGCAAATACCCATGAAGAGTTCCTTCTTTTATTAGATCAGTATGCCCCATGTGATTTACTACTTTAAGTAATTCCTCATATTCATCCTTAATAAATTTGAAAGAGATGAATTGATTTAGAAGACGAAAAACTTCAGTACGAGTTTGAGGATTTGTGATACTTAAGTACACCTCTGGGAAAGCAAGCAGTAGTGAGCGATCATTATATTTTTTTTCTAAAATGCGTAATGTGCAAATAATTCCTTCACCGAACACTTTATCAGGAGTAGATTTTCCTTGGTTAAGGAACATGTAGCCTTGTTTAATTCCTTTAATATCACAATACATAGCCGTTGAAAACCGATTTTCTAGCTGAAATACCTCTACAGCTAGTGTTATCTCCATATGCTCCCCTTCTTCCCAAGTTAAATTGTTTATAAAGGACATTCAAATAAATAAGTTATTATTTAGTTCGCACTATAATACTCTACTTAATCAGATAGAACTTTTGGACAAAGGAAGGAAATAGAAATTACACTTTGATTCTAATATATGGTAATGATAAAATCCATAATTAATATGTTCACTTATCGAAAGAACTAAAAAGTTATTGATATTATTACGAGTTTTTTGCTCGAGAGCAGGAGAGAAAATATCTCTGCTTATCTTTTGAAATGTGAAGTTTTATAAGGAGTGTTGTTTATGAAGGGAAAACAAATCTGGAGATAATTTTAAGATATGAATATCCAGGGGGAAAAAGTATGTTCTAAATTACTCCTACTGGAAAGGCTCTAAAATTGCACAGTTAAATCATCAAATATATCTCTAACGAATGGCTTAATACGAGGTGGATGTCTATAAATATTCTAAAAACCTGCAGGTGATTCTTTCAACTAAATATTAATGTTTTCAGGACATTCCTTTTTGTTATCCTGCTTTAAAGTAAAGTATCAATTTTAACGTAAATAACATCAACTTCATTTTTGGTATACTCTAATTCTTCATACATTTGACCTTAATTTTATCTTCAATTGTACTATCTCTATAATTTCATTCTTATCACAATCATTAAGGGTTCTATAAGCCTCAAGTAACTTTTTTTCATTATAGTCTTCATATGTAGTTCCATTTATCGAATCTACACCTGTTAATAACCAGTTTAGATTAACATTATATTGATTCCTAATTGATATTAATGTTTCCGCTGAAGGCTTGCTATTTCCCATTTCAATTTCACTCAGATTCCCTTGAGAAATTCCTATGTTTTTTGCAAATTGAGATTGGTTGAGATTATTCTCTTTTCTAATACATTTTATTCTATATCCAATTTCGGTCATACATTTCACCACCACTTATCAAATTTCAAGCAAAATTATTTCCTTCTAATAAAAGTGGGGAGCCCGAAATAATTTCTTCAGGATCCCCTCTAGATGCGCTAGTCATTTCAATTGTGGTTCCACACATTTTTTACTGGTTCCAGACTTTTTTCACTGGTTCCACAGTTTTTTTACTGGTTCCAGACTTTTTTATCACTAGACAATAGACTTCACTCAGTCCTCTTCTCTATTCCACAGTCACACTCTTCGCCAAGTTCCTTGGCTTATCCACATCATTGCCGCGTGCCAAGCTTGCGTAGTAAGCAACAAGCTGCAATGGCACTACAGACAAGGCAGGAGACAAGCGAGACAGCGTAGCTGGCAGTACGAACATGCCATCTACCGCCTTCTCTACTGCAGCAGCATTCGCTTCGTCAGTAATCGCATAAACGACACCGCCGCGCGCCTTCACTTCCTTAATGTTGCTCACTGTCTTCTCAACAAGCGCAGTCTGTGTAGCGAGTGCGATGACAGGTACACCTTCTTCGATCAAGGCAAGTGTGCCGTGCTTCAATTCACCCGCTGCGTACGCCTCGGAATGAATATATGAGATCTCTTTCAGCTTCAGCGATCCTTCCAATGCTACCGCATAATCCAGACCACGTCCGATGAAGAACATATTGTCGTGCTTCGCAATGTCCTCTGCAACCCGCTTCAGTTCGTCAGATTGCTCCAGAATGCGCTCCACTTGCTCCGGCAATGCCTGCATCGCAGCAATCTGCTCACGAATCCAAGCCTGATCGTGAAGGCCAAGCTTCTCTGCCCAGTACAGGCTGAATATCATGAAGGCAACAAGTTGTGATGTGTACGCCTTAGTAGAGGCAACCGCAATCTCAGGACCTGCCCATGTAACAATGGTATCGTCTGCTTCACGGGCAACCGAGCTGCCTACTACGTTCGTAATCGCCAGAACCGTCGCACCGCAGCGTTTTGCTTCACGGAGTGCTGCGAGTGTGTCTGCTGTCTCACCAGACTGGCTGACAACAATAACAAGCGTCTGTGGTGTAATAATTGGCGAACGGTAGCGATACTCCGAAGCGACATCTGTCTCCACGGGAACGCCTGCACATTGCTCGATCAGCGTACGTCCGACAAGACCTGCATGATAAGCAGTACCGCATGCGACAATATGCACGTTGCGAATTTCTTGTAATTTCTCTGCAGTCAAATGCTTCAACTCGGGAAGCTTGATTCCACTGCGATCTTCTTGCATTCTACCGCGCATCGTGTCGCGATATGCCTTGGGCTGCTCATGAATTTCTTTGAGCATGAAATGGTCGTAACCGCCTTTTTCTGCAGTCAACACGTCCCAATCGACAACAATCATTTCCCGAGAAATAAAATTCCCCTCTAACGTCATCAATTCGACAGCGTCCTTAGTCAGTACGGCCATTTCGTTGTCGTTCAAAATATACACTCGACGTGTATATTGCAAAATCGCCGGAATATCCGAACCGATAAAATTCTCGCCTTCTCCAATACCGATAACTAACGGACTTGCGAAGCGAACAGCAACCAGCTTATCCGGTTCATGCTCTGTCAGGACAGCCAATGCATAAGCACCGCGCATACGCGCTGTAGCCTTCTGCACAGCCTTCACAATATCTCCGTCATACTCTTGAGCAATCAGATGAGAAATGACCTCTGTATCCGTCTCTGAACGGAATACAACTCCGGACGCGATCAGCTCTTCCTTCAGCTCCATATAGTTCTCGATAATACCATTATGAACAACAGAGAACTTCATCGATGCATCCGTATGTGGATGCGAATTCTCATTCGAAGGCTTGCCATGTGTCGCCCAGCGAGTGTGGCCAATGCCTACCGAACCTTGCAGCGGCTCATCCTCCAATTGAGAAGCAAGGACAGCTAATCTACCTTGTGCCTTGCGCACTTGCAAGCCTTCCGGTGTGAATACAGCAATGCCAGCAGAATCATATCCACGATACTCCAGCTTGCCCAATCCTTCCAACAACACCGCTTGAGAATTTCTAGCTCCAATATATCCGACAATACCACACATAATATAGACCTCCGATTATTCGCGGCCTCTCCAGTTGGCGACGTCGCACACAGAAGTCCATGCCTCATAAGCGTGAGTGCATAGCATTATTGGATGACTTATAAAGTTCAATAAGCTCATGGATAACGAGGGAAGCAGCCTAATTTGTAATAGCCTACTTCGCCAAGCAGCACAACAAGCAAGCTTGTTAGCCAGCTTGGACTCTGTGTGCTCTGTCCATCCACGAGACAGCCCGATTCTTAGTAGTTAATTGAGTTAAATCTTAATGGCAGCGATAATCAGCTGCATTGTATCTCCAAATGGATACGCCTTGACTATGCAAGTGTATCTCCATCTCATTATCAAACATACCTGCGTAAGCATGCGTTGTCAGGAAAGTCGCCTCTCCTGCATTCCGCTAATGCTCTTACGGTGCCGGTAACACACCGGGAGGTCCCCGCCGAACATTTCGAACACCTCCACCTCGTCCACTCGCTGCAATGGCCGATTCAGCAGCAAGCGCTGGCGCTTCTTGAACGGTTGCCCGTTACATTGCCAACCTCACAATCCTCACTTTCTATATGTGAATCATCTTCTATTTCCTATCTTCCTTACGAAGAGGACTGGCTCATCCTCTAGCATAAGCTGTTCCTGCATCATACACCGGCTTCTTGGCTGAGCTTCCAGGCATCGGCTTCGCCTTACCCACTCTGTATTTGCGGAACATGTTCTTACATTATATTCACTTTAGCCATTTTTCGCAACAATGCTACAGAAAATAGGAAAAAAGCCGCTTACCTGACAACGTCAAGCAAACGGCTCTGAACAAGTCCTATTAAGCTAGTTCTTTCTGTACAACCTCTACAATGCGGTTTACATATCCCTCTACAATATCCGCCTCAGGGCCTTCGGCCATAACACGTATCAGGGATTCTGTCCCGGATGGACGAACGAGCACGCGACCATTGTCACCCAACTCCTGCTCAACTTCCGCAATCGCCTTCTCGATAGCTGCATTGCCTTGGTATTTCGATTTATCCCCAACACGCACGTTCACCAGCACTTGCGGGTATTTGCGCATAAGCGACTTCGCTTCACTTAAGGATTGGCCATTTGCCTTCAAGTTAGCAACCAATTGGATACCAGACAGCATGCCGTCCCCTGTCGTATTGTAATCCAAGAAGATAACATGTCCGGATTGCTCACCGCCTAAGTTATAATTACCGCGGCGCATTTCTTCCATAACGTAGCGATCGCCAACTGCCGTCTTGGCTGTATTCAATCCGTGCTTCTCAGCACCCTTGAAGAAGCCAATGTTGCTCATGACTGTTGTTACAATCGTATCACTATTCAAACGACCAGCCCGCTTCATTGCATCGCCGCAAATGAGCAGAATGAAGTCGCCGTCAACTTCCTCGCCATGTTCATCAATGGCAATCAAGCGATCCGCATCGCCGTCAAAAGCCAGACCCAAATGAGCCTTGTGGCGCAGCACTTCTTCCTTCAACATTTCCGGATGCGTTGAACCGCAATGATCGTTGATGTTCAGACCTGTTGGCTCAGCGCCAATAGCGATTACTTCTGCACCAAGTTCACGGAACAAGCGTGGTGCCAACTCATAAGCAGCACCGTGTGCGCAATCGAGCACAATACGCATTCCATCGAAGCGTTGATCAACTGTAGATTCCAAATACTCTACATAGCGCCACTTCGCATCCGTATCCACTGTAACCGTACCGAGACCTTCGCCAATTGGACGAGGAAGCTCATCTTTAGCAGCATCCATTAGCTGCTCAATTTCAAGTTCTGTCTCATCAAGCAGCTTGTAGCCGTCGCTGCCGAAGAACTTAATCCCGTTGTCCTGAACAGGGTTATGGGAGGCAGAGATCATAACCCCTGCGTCAGCACCCAATACACGTGTCAGATATGCAACAGCTGGTGTAGACAACACCCCAAGCTGGATGACATCTGCACCAATTGACAGCAAACCTGCTGTCAATGAAGCCTCAAGCATACGGCCAGATACACGCGTATCCATACCGATAACCACCTTCGGTTTGCCTGATGCCTGCTTCGTCAGTACATAGCCTCCACAGCGTCCAATTTTAAAAGCAAGTTCTGCTGTCAATTCCTGATTCGCTACACCGCGTACACCATCAGTACCAAAATATTTCCCCATCGTTCGCTTCTCCTTCATGCTGCCATCAATCAATATGATCTGCTGTAGTTAGCACTTCGATCATAAATCCATCCTGTGCAGCATCTATTCTCACGTCGTAAATTTGATTTTCATTATTCTATTCGTCAATTCATAGATGTCACACATCTCTAGTTGGAATGTTCCACTGATCCGTTCACCGCTTCGGTCGGTGTTCCTTCCGCTTCATTCGAGGAAGGCGGATTCTCATGAGTGTCGGTCGATGGATTGCTTGGATGCCCCGTCTCATTCTGGGTTCCTGATGTCGAGCCGTTGCCTACTTCTTCTGGGATCGAAGTAGGAGGCTTCGGATCAGGCAATGTCGTTACGGGCGCTTCCGTATCCTTAATTACGACCTTGATCGTTAGCGGAGTTGAATCCACTCGTCGAACGAACCGAGGTAAATTTACCTGCAAGTTCACTGTATGCTCACCAGGAGGCAAGTCATTCACATTCGCAATCAACTGAATGTCACTTACCTTCAGCGCATCAATCAGATTCGGTGCGCCAACAACAATAACGTCCATCTTGCGGGAAGCCGGTTCCGCAATTGTCGTCTCCAATCGGTCATTGTCGCCCGTTAGTGTAATAGGAACGTCCGTTATCGTACGCTGTTTTACACCCGAAATTTGCAATTCGACAGTAATCTCACTCGGTTCTATTTTCTCAATGTTCGCAGGCAGCGTCAATTGTACCTTTATCTTATACGTCCCAGCAGCTTCAAATTGGCGCAAATCGACTTGTACATTATCCAAGTATTCGATCTTATCCAACGCTTCCTGAGGGCCGTACAGGGTCACCTGATTGACATCTGGAGACAAGGCTGACACAGCAAGTCCTTCCGCTAATTGTCCAGTCAAATTCACTTGGAGAGGTACGGTCTTGAATGGCTTCGTGATCGGTACTTCGACCTCGACAAAAGATGGTGTCAGGACTGCTCCCTCCACTTCATCGCCTCTCGCATTATACGCCGTCAACTTCACCCGCTTCGTGATGACAGACTCATTCGCCTTATCGACACTTACTGTACCTACTATCGATTTTACTTCAGCCATACGAGATGCGGGAAGCGTTACATGGACCCGGTTCGAAGGACGCACAATTGGAGTGCCTGCCTTATATCCTTTGGCAGGGGTTCCTTCTGTTTGTACCTGTACTTCGTACTCCTTCGTCTGCACATCCTCCAGCTCAATCGTTGCACTGCTCGGCTCCATCGACATCAAGTCGATTCCAGTTGGCAACTCATGACGGAGCTGTACCACATGCTTCCCCTTCCCATAGCCTGTTAAATCAAGTGTTACTTTATAATCTTCTGGCAATGCAGAAGCAATCGCTGTCCGCTTGCCTCGAACCTGTATACGTACCTTATCCGGCCGTATGGATTTAATTACCTGCTGCTTCGTATCCAATCCGACAATCCGTACTTGCACGTCATCAATCCAGCGAGATTCCATGAGCGGCTGCGGAGAAGTCGGTGTTGTATCGTCTTTATGTACGACAGCGAATAGAAGCACACCTAATACTAACGCGATAATCTTCGCTGCATTATTATTCATTAACCACTTATCCATGATGCTCACCTTTTCGTTTCCAGAACATTTTTAGTTCTTTCTTCGCCTTCGGCTTTAACTCATCGAACAGCTTGGATATGAGTGATTCTTCCTTAATATCACGCACAACTTGTCCATTGATAGCAAGGGACACTTGTCCTGTCTCCTCGGAGACGACAACAGAAATTGCATCACATACTTCACTGATTCCAATAGCTGCCCGATGTCTTGTCCCCAATTCCTTACTGATAAATGGATTCTCGGACAACGGCAAATAACAAGCTGCTGCTGCAATTTGGCTGCCTTGTATAATAACTGCTCCGTCGTGCAGTGGTGTATTCGGGATAAATAGGTTAATGAGCAACTCTGAGCTAATACGGGAGTTCATGGCAATGCCTGACTCCGTGTATTCATTCAACCCTGTCACACGTTCGAAGACGATGAGTGCACCGATCTTACGTCGTGACATATAATTAACTGCTTTAATAAGCTCGCTAATAACACGAGCCGTCTCATCTTCCTCTGCTACCGCGCGTCCACCGAACATTTTCCCTCGACCCAACTGCTCCAATGCTCGTCGCAGCTCAGGTTGAAAAATAATTACGATCGCAAGAACCCCGAACGTAAACATTTGATTCATAAGCCATTTCAGCGTATACAAATCAAACCACGTACTGATCGCCCAAGTCACAACGAGGATAAAGATCCCCTTCAGCAACTGGACAGCACGCGTTCCGCGGATGAGCACAAGTAGCTTATAAATTACATAACTAACGATTAAAATATCGATGATATTCTTGATCGTGTCTTTCCACGACATGTCCGCAAAATAATTCATGCAGGTACCCCCGGCGTTCGTTTCCCCTGATAAGATCCTGATGAGAAGATGAAGCACCTCTCTATGTATAACTATAACCTTTTCGTCTTGATGAAGCAAAATTTATATCCCATTCTTATCCATTCTTACAAAAAAGCCCTCCTGCAATAGCTGCAGGAGAGCCTCGGTACAACAGATACGGATACTGTCATTCGTTATGGCAACGACGGCCCCGTGCCGAACAAGTTCGTAAGCTGGTACCACATCCAGCTTAGTGCTTCGTCAATTTGGTGAACCGATCCCGAAATATTTGCCGTAGATGCTTGATACAGCTTCCCGTCAATGACGGTTACATCGCCCTTCACTTTGCCGTACACTTCTGCGACTCCGTTATGAATCGTTAAGTTACCTGATATTACTTTATCCGAAGGCACGATGACCTTATTATTCTCTACGACAACTCCATTCAGATCAGCGCCCTTAACCATAAGCTGCTTATCCGCATTCCACATACTTAGCGCACTTGTCATCATAACCAACACAAAGACGGCTGCGACGGTAATGGCTGGGTGACGTTTGACCCATAGCATGAACGCACTTTGCTGCTTCGGCTTCGGTATAACGCTCATGACCCGTGCCGTCAAATCATCCGATACAGGCTGCACTCGGTGATTGAAGCTGTACAGCAGAGTATCCATCTCCTCTAACTGACGAAATCGTTCGCGGCAATCCGGGCATGCAAGCATATGTTCTTTCAATTCGAGTGCATATTCCGGTGTCAAATCGTCATCTAGTAAATCATGCATTAATGAGACGGCTTGTTTGCAATCCATTTGAGCCAATCCTTTCATGGAGTCTCCAATCAGATACGATGGCGCATCCTACATTAAGAAGGATGACCCTATCTGGGACGTATCGTCATGCACCGAAGTCTTTCCCAACATTCTATACATTTTCGTTAGGGCTCATTCGGCTTGTTATACGATACGACTTGAATGCAAAATAGTTTCACTCTTTAGCCTGCTATTTTTTATCAGATTTTACGTTCCAGCTTCTTGCGGAGAAATTCTCGTCCCCGGTGCACCCTCGTTTTGATCGTGGTCACAGGCATATCCAGTACATCGCTAATTTCCTGCAGCGACATATCCTTTAAGTAACGAAGCACCATCACGGTCTTATATTTTGCAGGGAGACTCTCAATCGCCTCATGGACCATTTTCTGAGTCTCGCTTACAAGCAAGTATGTCTCAGGTGTACGATTATCGCTAGGGATCATCGCATACCCGTCAATGCCCTCCTGGTCATTCATCTCTGCATCAAGGGAATAATTCGGCTTCCGTTTGCGCAAGCGATCAATGCACAGGTTCGTTCCGATACGATAGATCCAAGTCGAGAACTTCTGAGTCTCATCGTAACGATCCAAATTGCGATATACACGCAGAAATGTATCTTGTACCACATCCTCTGCTTCATGCCGATTACTCAGCATGCGATAGGCAAGATGGAATATTTTATCCTTATATAAATCGACAATCTCGGCAAACGCTCGCGTATCCCCTTTTCGAGCTAATCTCACGAGCCGTTGTTCTAGCGTATCCAAGCGTCTCCCTCCATCCTCACTGCTCTTATGCCGATGTCTTCTCAATCATTGCACCTCAATGACAATGCCGGACATCGTAAGCAGGAATGCGAACCTTGGGAGCAACGTATCTTACTGTGCTCACGATCATTCACCGAATTCAGTGAATGAACAATGGCTCATTCGGGAAGCCTCGTTCCCTGCCTGTCGCTGCCCTAGGGGTGCGAGTGTGTCGATGCAGAAGCAATGCTGCTCTTCTTTGCCGGCGCACTCTTTCCTATGTATAAACACAGGAAAAGTCGAGCCTCGATCGCTCAAGACTCGACTGCATCGTCGCTACTTCGTGCTGTTTACGTATCGACGTAGCCTGCGGAAATCGATCATTCCGACATTATCAACCTGTATTTCGAAGCCCTGCTGCAATACCGTTAATCGTAAGCAAAACTTCCCGCAGCAATACCGCATCATCCTCTTCGTTCTCACGAAGCTCGCGCAGTTCTGCCAGCAGTTCCACCTGCATATAGCTGAGCGGATCCACGTATGGATTGCGCAAGCGAATCGATTCCTGGATGACAGGAACATTGTCGAGAATATCCTCTTGTCCGGTAATTTGCAGGATTAACGAAGAAGTCAATTTGAATTCTTCCTCAATTTGCGTAAATATACGCTCGCGAATGGTTTCGTCCTTAATCATGCCTGCATATTCCTTGGCAATGACAAGATCCGCCTTCGCAAGTGCCATTTGCAAGCTGTCGATCATAGACTGGAAGAAGGAATAATTCTGATACATATGGCGCATTGTTTCCATATTCTCTTCCTTGCCTTGATAGAAGCTCTGCAATCCTGTTCCTGCTGCATACCACGCAGGGAGCAAGTACCGGCTCTGCGTCCATGCGAATACCCAAGGGATCGCACGCAAGTCTTCGAAGCGGTCACTGTTCTTCCGCTTCGACGGACGTGAACCGATGTTCAGTTCACCGATCTCTGGAAGCGGCGTAGACTCCTTGAAGAACGTCATGAAGTCTGGATCACGGAAGATCAGATCCTGATACTTCTTCAGCGAAGCCTGGGAGATGCTCTCCATGAGCTCCTTCCACTTCGATTCATACAGATCCGTATGCGGCGTACGAGCCAGCGTAGCCGCTTGTATAAGTGCCGAAGTAGCTTGTTCCAAGCTTCGGTAAGCAATACCTTGTACGGAATAGCGGGAAGACAATACTTCACCCTGCTCCGTAATCTTGATGCCGCCACCAATCGTGTGTGGAGGCTGAGCCATAATACTGCGATTCAATGGCATACCACCACGACCAAGTGCACCGCCACGACCATGGAAGAACTTCAATTTCACATCGTACTTCTTCGCAGACGCCGTCAGTTCCTTCAGAGCCATACGAAGCTCCCAGTTCGCTGTAAATGCACCGCCGTCTTTGTTACTGTCTGAGTAGCCAAGCATGATCTCCTGCAGATCATTCATTGCTTCAACAGCACTGCGGTATATCGGCAAATCAAACAACGTCTTCATGATCGCAGGTGCGGCATGAAGGTCGTCGACAGTCTCGAAAAGCGGCACAGCCTGCAATGTGCAGTGTACTTTGCCTTTCTCTTTGCGGAACAAGCCTACTTCCTTCGCCAGCAGCATGACTTCAAGCACATCGCTCGCTGCCTCCGCCATACTGATCAAGTAGCTTGTAATACATTTCTCACCGAATTCCTTCTGTGCATCATAGACGATACGATACACATTCAGTACTTCAGTTGTAGATTCACTATATTGAATATATTCCGATATCAATGGACGAGGATCATTCAGCAAGCGATTAAGAAGCTCAATCTTCTCCTCTTCGCTCAAGCTGCTGTAATCGTCCACGATGTTCATGTTAGCCAAAATTTCAGTCATTGCATTTTCATGCTCTTTACTATGCTGACGAATATCAAGTGTCGCCATGTGGAAGCCGAACAGTTCTACTTGACGAATCAGTTTCTTCACATACGTGTCTGATACATAATCTGCGAAGTGGTGGCGCAAGCTCCGGTCAATAATTCTCAGATCTTCCAAGAACTCAAGCGGATTGTTGTAACGCTGTGCTGTCCCCTTCGTCGACTCATCCAGTATATTATTCAACTTCTCGAACATGTAGATTAACTTGATACGATACGGTTCCTTCTCATTGTTCCAGTATCCCGCATGCGTCAATGTCACATTGCGGCTGTCCTCTGCAATCGAGGAAAGCAGCTCCTCAGATACAGATACAATTGTAGTACTGAAGCTAAGCGTACGGAATAAGGACTTCAATCGCTCCTCGTATTTGCGAATCGCAAGAGTACGCTGCATCTTCAATGTTTCCCATGTTACATCATGGGTAACCGAAGGATTGCCGTCACGGTCGCCACCGATCCAAGAACCAAATCGAAGGTAAGTAGGCACATGCCATCCTCCGGATGGATAGTACTTATCCAGGCAGCGTTCCAATTCATGATATACATCTGGCAGTACATCGAACAGTGTCTCGTTGAAATAGAATAAGCCGTTGCGCACTTCATCGAGTACAGTTGGCTTACGATCACGCAGCTCATCCGTTTGCCACAGTGTTATCACTTCGTTCAGCAGCTTATCTCGCAATTGTTCACGCTCACGGTGTGTCAGAGTTGGATTATCCAACATTGTGACATCATCAGCGATGCGCTTATGAATATCGAGAATGGCCCGACGCATCGCCTCAGTCGGGTGCGCCGTTATGACAAGTTCCAAAGAAATGCTTTCAATAATTTCTTGCAATTCTTCTTCGGAAACTTTACGCTCCTTCAACTCCATGATCACACTTTCGATCGATCCTGGTTGAATGCTTTCACCTGCAGAGCGCTCATAATCGCGTTTGCGACGGATCCGATGATTCTGTTCTGCAATGTTCACTAACTGGAAGTAGATAGCGAATGCACGAATCACTTGATGTCGGATTTCGGGGTTCAACGTATTGATGAGTTGCTTAAACTCCTCATACAACTCGGGTAAAAATACGGCACGCAACGATTTGCTAAGCTCGCGGATCTTCTCCACAATGTTAAGCAATTCATTACCACCTTGATGGACGAGCACTTCGCCGAGTATATTACCCAGAAAACGAACGTCCCGCCGCAACATATTGTTGGAATTCGTCTTGTTTGCGGTTAACGTTAGATCAGTCATTCGTCTCCCCCTATCTCACAATTCAGTACAGTCTGTAAAAGACTTTCTTAACATCATACTACAAATTGAGACGAAAATCTTTAGTTTTCATTGAAAAAATCGCACGTTTCAATTGTATCCCCTTACATTGGTTCGGGTTTACAATGGATCGTTATTTTGATATCGCTAACCTGTATTTTTAGCCTTAAACAGCCTGAAATGTATGTTCATCATCCTACTCATTATGTTTCATGTAGAGCCTATAATTCATACATGATCGTCTAAATATGAACTGCGAACGCAGCTATTCTCAACAAAATAAAAAACGCCTTTCGGCGTCGATTTCATGCTGGTGCTCGTCCTACTTGAGTATTTCCACGATGTCTTTACGGACGGTCGAACCCTTGGTTTCTCATCACATCTATACATACAAAAAAACGCCCTACGGCGTTGGTTTTCTTAATGGAGCGGGTGATGGGAATACTCCGGTCGCTTATCGAGCCTCCTATTGTCGGCACCACACGTCCTTCTCCCGGACGCGCGCGCTGAACCGTATTTCAAGAAGCATTGCAGCGCGGTACTCAACATGTCTGATTTGAAAAATGGAGCCGAGAGGCTCCATTCGGTTATTGTTCATGTTGACGCTCGTCCTACTTGCATATTTCCTCGAAGTTCTTACGGACGGTCGAACCCTGTGGTTTTCATCCCATCGTATATACAAAAAAAACGCCCATTGGCGTCTGTATTCTTGTATGGAGCGGGTGATGGGAATCGAACCCAC
>NZ_MAIS01000292.1:0-574 GCF_001680695.1 Paenibacillus sp. KS1
ATAACCCGGATCATCAAACAAATCTTGGAATGAAGCTAGCTCCATTCCAAAATCTCTCTCAATTGCGCGATAAGATTACGGATAAATCCGTTAAGATTGCAGACAGTGTCAATGGTAATTATAAATTCAAAGAAGCGGAAGTGCTCTTTAAAAATGCTCAGGAAGTAAATCCGCCTTCTCCGGAAGAAAAAAAGGCGATGGCGGAAAAGCTGAGAAAGCAGGCAGAAAAGTCCAAAAAGGGATATGCCATGATGCCAATTAAAATGACAGATCAATTTTCCAATATTTGGGTTACTTATCGAAATGGAGAGGATACAATCCAGATTACGATCACTAATCTGAACAACAAGAATGCAGGAATGTATATTGACGAGCAAAGTGAGTTTGAACAGGAAAAGGTTCAAGTGAAGGGGGTAGAAATGCTGCATACAGAATTTGGTCCTGCGCATGTGCACGATCTGACATGGGTATACGAGAGCCCGGACAAAAAGAAAAGATACGCCTATAATGTCCATGGAAACAGCGATAAAATCAGCAAAGAAAGCTTGATGAAAATTGCTGAAAGCTATTTGGA
>NZ_MAIS01000269.1:0-870 GCF_001680695.1 Paenibacillus sp. KS1
AGTATTAAGCAGAGTCAAGAGATAGACCAATAGGGTTAGGCAAGAGCATAATTTGAAACTGTAATAATTTTAATGGGTGATTTAATGAAGTATTCAAAATTCTACTTGGATCAATTTTTTAATTCGATAAATGAATATCAGTCAAAAGTTGAATTATTAATCTTAGCAAATTCATTTATGCAAAAGACTGAGAACATCAGATGGGTTATGGCGTTAAACCAATTAATGAATTGGCAATCGATGTCTGAAAGATCTGGGGTTTGGACTTACTATGAAGTGTTAGAAATAGACTCGGCAAATGTGCTGATACGTATTCTTCGAGAATACGACGAAAGAATTATTTTAGAGAATTATTGTAAAGGTATAGATAATTATCTTAATGAAGAGATAATGAACGAAGTTGATAATTGGATTGGATGTAATGAAACAGAAATCGATAGATTTATTGAACATATATGTCTAATGCATAGAGATTGGTTTTATAACTATTCGGCGGTCACTCCGTGATTCTAGGAAGGTGGGGCGTCATGAATACGAGAGACGTTATCGGAAATCTTCGTAAAGACATATTAGAGTGGAGGGCTATTTAATATGGGTTCGAGACCAGTGGTTATTGAAGATTATAATGATGCATGGCCTGTGATGTTTAATGAATTGAAAGATATATTAAGAGATAAATTAGGAGAGTTAGCTTTAACCATAGAGCATGTTGGAAGCACCTCTGTTCCTGGCCTTTCAGCCAAACCAATTATTGATATTGATATCGTAATAGACTCTATGTCATTACTCCCTCAGGTCGTTGGAATGTTGAGTGAATTAGGTTACTTTCATGAAGGGAATTTTAGATCGGCTACACTTAGTTGGACAGAA
>NZ_MAIS01000308.1:0-458 GCF_001680695.1 Paenibacillus sp. KS1
CAAGTGCAGGCGTGCTTGAAGCGACTCGATATCTGCCTGCACAACCATTACGGGCCATCGGAGACTCATGTCGTGACGACCTACACGATGACGCCGGAAGTTATCGAGGTTGGTCTGCCGCCAATCGGCAAGCCGATCGCGAACACGAGCATTTATATTGTGAACGACAGCTTCGAGCTGCAGCCGATCGGCGTGAAGGGCGAGCTCTACGTATCCGGGGCATGTGTCGGACGCGGGTACTGGGGAAGAACGGACTTGACGGAGGAGAAGTTCCTTGATAACCCGTTCGCACCTGGTGAGCGGCTGTACAAGACAGGTGACGTAGCGCGCTGGCTTCCAGACGGCAGCATCGAGTATGTGGGCCGAAGCGACCATCAGGTGAAAATCCGGGGCTTCCGCATTGAGCTGGGCGAGGTGGAATCGCAGTTGCTGCATGTACCGGCGGTACAGGAGGCGAC
>NZ_MAIS01000244.1:0-1164 GCF_001680695.1 Paenibacillus sp. KS1
TATTTACACAAGATATTTTACGCTCTCTCTAACAATGAGAAATTTAAATAATGCGTAAAAATAAAGGCAGGTGTTTTGTTAGAATAGAAATACCAATCTTTCATACCTTTAATAGTACTGATTTCACAATATTCCTGTAGCTCGTCCAATAACATGTTTAATCACCTTCTGTTCAATCAAGGTTTATCATCATTTAAGTCTAGCAGCTTCTCAAATTTCCTTTAATCCAACTAATGATTATTTCTTTTATCAAAGACTATAATGTTAATATACCCCTGTTGATTCACCGAACTTTTCTATACATACTTCATCTGCAATACCGAATAAAATTACACAATCTTCAGCTGCTGATGGGATTTTCTCAGGATTATTAAGTATCTCTGTATAGTATTTCTTCCCTCTGCCTACTACCAAGTAACTTACGTCTTCAATCCCATCCTCTGACTCTTCCATGTAATCTAAAAATGGCTCTTCTTGTAATACACTTGCCGCATCTAAAAATTGTTCCTGAAACTTCACGATATTCTCCTGATCCATTTCTCTCAATATTTCTCTTAATTTATCCGTATTCTGATCTGCGTTCATAATAATATCCCAAAACCAATCGCTTACAATGTCACTAATTTCGGTTGGTAAAATAATATCAGAATGATTCATAAAGCCACCTCGTTTGTGATTTTAGTTGAAGGCGTGAAACTATTTCTGTGGAAATGTTCTACTTGTTTTTGGATTTTTTGATCTTCCACCTTAACTGTTCGACATCCACCTGATTTTGTTTCATTTGTTTTGAGTATATCAATATACCTTCATCAACATACTCAAATCGAAATGTTGTAGTTGGTATACTATTTTTATTTTCATGATAGAAGCCATTTCTAATAATTGTATCAACTGCTTGATTGCTATTATACAAATACTCATCCACCAAAAATGTTTCTTCGTTCAATTCCTCATCTCCGTCCAAGTCGACGTCTTTCAAATAGAATAATACTTTTTCTATCACAGTCTCTTTCAAAACTACACAATATACTTGTTCCAAAACGATTTCATCATTATCGTTATTTAGAAACCTAAGATAAAGTTTCATCCCATCTTCTTTTATTACAAAAACACTGCCCCATCCCTTATTTTCTTTATCATAAGAATAGTACAGTTCACCATCTT
>NZ_MAIS01000080.1:0-29405 GCF_001680695.1 Paenibacillus sp. KS1
TTCACATTCATTTCGATTCCCTCCTAAAATGAGCAAAACCTAAGTGACTTATTTGTCTTCTGTTGGCATTGGCAATGGTACTTTCCAATTCAGCTCATAGCTCTTTTCTGCCAATTCTGAAGTAAGACTAATCTTTTGAGGGAGTTCTTTCATTTCAGAACTTTGCAATTTCATTCGGATATGGTTTCTACCTTGTTCATCCTTTCCTATCATTTTAAAGTCTCCACCTGTTACATCGTATACTTTGCCCGCTTCATCCTTAATCGTCCAACCAAAACAATTTTTTTCTGTGTCATCATCCATTAAAATCGTATCTGCTATATTAATATAGGTTATATCCTTTAAATAAGCCTCTAGTAAAATCGTAGCGTGCTTCTCATTCTTCGGAGATGCTTCATTTAATGGTTCGTCTAAGGTTACTGACTTGATCTCAATTGTTTTGCCATCCTTATCTACTCGTACAGGTTTGTCGGCAAGCTGTTTCGGCTCGAATGATACGCCTAGCTCATACGGTTCTGTTTTTACTAAAGAATCCAATACTAGCGTATATTGATGATCAGGAGACAGTGGAGAAAATCCATACTGCCGATTCGAATGACCGTATTCTCCCAAGGCCTTGCGTGGCGTATCAAGCGCCCTAGTTAAATCACTTACTTTCTCTCCTTTTTCATTTTCAACATGGAAATTCAGCTTAAAATCATCATAGCGAACATAAGGATTAGCTGAATCTACTTTTCCTTTCACTTGTTTGCTTTCCTCTACTAATCCATTCTTTGCCTCTTCCGTCCATTTCGTTTCATAATCCACAAGAGCAGCAGTTGGTGAATGCATAATGCTGTTTAGTTTGATTTGCAGTCCCTGTGGTGTGGTATACGTCTTATCGATTGGCAGCACCTGAGAAGCCTTCGTTGTTTTTTCTAAATCAAAAGGAATCTTTAAGGCCCAATTTCCCTTAACCGAGTCGATCTGATTTCCCTCGAACTGTAATACAAGCTTCTGTTCTTCTGTTTCCCCTGGATTTTTTAGAGTGAGATATCCGTAATTTTCTTGCTTTTTTAACTGATATATTTTAGTTTCTTTAATGACATTCCCTTTCAAATCTGTTACCTCTACGTTACTTATTTGAAGCTTATCCGGATGAATAAAGTTCTTTTGCTGATCCTTGATCGAATAAACGGCCACAATTCTCATTGGATCGGCCAATATCTCCTCTATTTCAAGTGTATAGCCCTGATCAGTCACAGAGGCATTTACCTTTTGTGAAAAACCCTCCTGTACTGCATATTGCAGTTCTTTATCAGAACCATTAAATAAGGATTTAACATAGGCTGCAAAGGTAGGACTCACCGAAATCGTTAAAAGCAAAGCGCAGCCAATAGAGACTGGAAGTACCACGGCACCTACGCCTAGTAAACGTGACCTTTTTCTTTTATCGGCTGCCACTTGGTAAGGCATCACAAAGTTAGGATGCTCCAATTCTCCAGCTACCTTTTTTAAAGTTTGTGTAATTTGTTTGTCAAGATTAGTCATGCATGATCACTCCCATCTCGGTAATTACCTGTTTTTCTTGATTAACTTGCATGTTTTCAGCAATTAACTTTCTGGCCTTATGCAGCCTTGATTTTACCGTCCCCTCAAACACACCAAGGATTTTTGCAATTTCAGCTACACTAAACTCTTCATAATAGTAGAGAATAACTGCAGAGCGATGCTTCGGCGTCATCAACTGAATCGCTTGCCAAATTTGTTGCTCTTTCTCCCTTTGCAGAATACTCTCCAATGGGTTTTGTCCAGGGTCAATAGAGTCCATATATTCTTCTGTATTTTTCTTTCTACGCACTACATTAAGTGCACGATGTGTCACAATTTTCATAAACCAAGCTCGA
This sequence comes from Paenibacillus sp. KS1, assembly GCF_001680695.1. Lineage (NCBI taxonomy): Bacteria > Bacillati > Bacillota > Bacilli > Caryophanales > Paenibacillaceae > Paenibacillus > Paenibacillus sp. KS1. The sequence goes on from NZ_MAIS01000080.1 coordinate 1,887, forward strand.
AACGATGTCCCTTTTCGTTCATCATATCGATAAAGGGATTGATACGCTTCCCATAGAGCTTCTTGAACGGCATCCTGAGCGAGATGGTAATCATGGACGATCAAATAAGCAACTCGAAATGCACTAGTTAAGTGAGGTTGAACAAGTGTTTCAAAATCAACTGGATTTCCCTCCCTGGGTATTGGATAATGATTGCTTTCTTTCACTTCAAAGACCTCCTCGTTTTTCCTTTCACTTCTTATTCACCAGTTCTCGTATTTTGGTTCATAAATAGAGAAAAAAACTATTCCCTCACTTGGGTGAACTGGTTGATGATCAAATTGACAGAGCTTTTTTACATCTGTAATTAACTCTGGGAAATACAAAAAAAAGAGCCGCAACCGCGACTCAAACAAGTCAACTGAAAAAACTGCCATCAAATATGTTCCATGTACGTAAATCAACTGGTTCCAGGTATACCCATCAGGCAGAGATAGCTCGGCCGTGACATAGCCCGCGTTTCAGTGTGGTATCTGTGTCTCATCCGGATTGTCCTCTAAGAAATGCAATGACCAGCCTACAACCTCATTATAATTAATATATTGATGTAAAAGTCAACTTCTCGATTACTTCGATTTTGTTTTATTCGATTTATGCCAAAGGCTGGGCCACTGACCTTTATGCACGAATGACGCCTAATTAATGCTATCAGAGTGTCTTTCTTCAATAAACCCCGTATGAACCGACACGAGCTGAATATAGCACGAATACCGCTTAGATCGCTCTAAACGGTATTTGCAACTTGCTTCACTTATTTAGCGGAGACTCTCCCGTGCCCTTGCTTTCCTCCGAATCGATTCCCGCCTGGCATTCCTCTCCCATATCGCCATGCTTCGACAAATCAACAGATGATACGTCGATCAACTTGCTGGAGTCCGCTTGGCATTATCAAAAATAGCGGAATAGCTGCTGATGGCATCGTCGCTTACACCAGAGAAACACCATTCTGCGCGCATAACCCCACATTTCATGATTCAGGTTATTTACGTCCTGAAAAATCAAAGAACCCGAACAGCAGCAGGAACGTCTTAGTAGACGAAATATTCAGGAAATGAATTACTCCAAAATAAACGAGCAGCATAAATACTCTCTCGGCAGCCATTGCACCAAGACCAACGAGCCTAGCATGCAATTATCCCCTTCTTATCCCCCGATCCATCTGAGCAGCATTGATCGGGCCATTTGGAGCGGCCAATGATAAACCTAACAGGTAGTGATTAATCGATATATTCACTATCGTACCTCCTCATATGTACTGCTTATAGATATATGAGGGGTATACAGCAATAAATCTACTCTCTTAGAGCACATTACTTAAAAGATTCAATCTGTACCTAAATTTGTATGACTGGATAGGAGGACTTGCTGTGACTAATCCAATTGCAACGCATGAGGTGTTGGAAATCCATGAGCTAATGAATTTCAAAAACACCTGCATGAATAAAACGGCATCTATGTACAATTTGGTTTCTTGTGAACAGTTAAAAGCATTGATGGAAATCGACATTCAAAACTCGGCTCAAGCGATAGCCGACTATAAAAACATTCTGTCTCGCATACAACAATAGTTTCTGCTGATACGGCAGCCAGCATGGTTGCCTGCAGCCAAGTAATGGGGAAATCCATTCGGGAAGACATTGGTGCATTGTTTGGAAAATACCACATGACTAAAGCAGCTCTTGGATTGAAAGCTCTTGAAATGAGTAAGGCAAAAGGGTGGCTAATTCCGCCTCCACTGCTAATAAAGAGACCGGAAACAGATTAGAAGAATAAACGACAAGTTAGAGCAAAAAACTTAACACTCCAGCTGTTGTTTAGATTAATCATCGCGTAGCGGTGAGGATATTAACGGTATCGAGAGCAGAATATTGACAATTGAGAAAAATAGAGGGTGCAGAGTTTCCTCAGCACCCTGATTTTTTTCACTAAAATATGGAGCTAGTCCTGTTTATCCTGTTCAGATCCGGTATTATTATCAACTTGATCGCCAGCCTTGTTGCCCAACGATGCGCCTACGATACCACCAACAACGGTTCCTACAGGACCCAAAGCGGAACCAACTACAGCACCTACAGCACCACCACTTACAGTTCCTACAGTCTCTCCAGTTCCCAGACCAGCCGTGTTGTGTTTAGAATCATCGTTTCGGTTACGTTCGTTGTGTTTAGCCATTTCAGTCACTCCTCATTTTGTGATAGGAAACGCTGCTGTTGCCTGCGTATCATTCCAAAACATATCGTTCCCTACCCTAACTAAATTGATTCACTGGGTGCTACTGGGTGCTTTAAGTAATCCCCTCCGAATAATTTCTCTTCTACTGAAAGATAGCCTGAAATTCACATTATTGATTTGAATTCAATCTAAAGTTACGATAACGGAAATGCATAATGTAAGGACAGAAAAACAATGATAACTGTAATGAGTACCATTTATGAAATTGAGTTCTTATACCATGCATTCAGATTTCGAAAACTCATTTACACGAATTCACCTGTTGTGTCATGCGAATCAAAACGCAATTACAGCTGAGGAGATCCATCCTGAAATTAACAGCCATGGCTGTCAATTTAGCCCTCAGCAAGTAAAACAAGAACTGGATCAACTGACGAGTGAAGGTTTCAGGATTTAAAAGCAAAATTTGCTGAGCTCAGTGGAACACCATATAGGTATTTGTCATAAGTTAAATAGATGTGTTTTCAACTTATGACAAAGGAGTATACAACTCATGTATCGTTTTGAGTACTATGGCTTTCCACAAGCCGTACCCCCAGCTCCGCTTTATTATCAAAATGAAGACGTACAACGCAAGGAAACTTCGGTATATCCAGAACATATTAATTACACGGCAGCTGTGGAACCCAAATTCACCGAACAATTGATCCAATACAAAGGGTTAATGATTGTCATCACAACAACTGTCGGCAAATTGGTAGGTATTCTGGATGATGTTTTCATTGATCACGTAACCCTTATCGTTCATGGAAAAAAACATCACATTCGATTATGCGGAATCGTATATTTTGAAAAAGCGGCCGAAAAATAAGCCATGAACGGCCATAAACGTGATTTGGACTTCATCATAAAGATGATACCCTCACAAGGGATGATTGTTAACCTACTGTATGGAACTAACTAGAATCGCTAAAAGAGGCAGCCGATCGTTTCTAACCGGCCGCCCCTCTATGTGTCTAGTAGAACTATCGTTCTCCGTCTATACGATTTTTGAAAACCTGAATCTATTTATATTTACCTATACATCTCTGTAAATAAAATTAGGCACAACATTTATATATAACAGCTCCGCTATCAGTTCAATAATGGTCTGGGTTACGATCACAGACGCTGCTATTGTAGCCATCTCCCCTGGTAAGGTAAGAGCAAGAGGAAGGACAACAAGCGAATTGCGAGTTCCAGCACTGAAAATAAGTGTTCTTCCCTCTAATGGGCCTAAACGAAAAACAGTCGATATGATTCGTGAAATTACCGGAGAAATGATATGGAATAATACATAAATGGGTATCACAGAAATAATGACATGAAAATCCTTTACAACCCTGTCAATTTGAGAGCCTATCACCAAAAAGAGCACAAGTGCCATAAGCGGGACTGGCAGCCATGCTGTAAAGTCCAGTGTTTTCATGCCGCGTATATTTCTTCTAGCTACATATTGAATGATTAATGCAAAGAATAAAGGAACAATAATCAAATAAACAAAAGCTTCAACGAATGGTCCAAATCTTACTATCTCAGATGCCTCAGCACCAATGAATAACCAAAGATAAATAGGCAGTATAATCATTTGGACAATAAAAAGGATTGGAGTAGACGCAAGAATTAGCTTTTCATTTCCTTTGCCCAATTGAGTAAACACAATGACATAATCGATACATGGAGTGAGAAGTACCAAGCAAACTCCGATCAGAACCGGACCAGGCTGAGGGAAAATCTTAATTAATAGGAATACAAGCAATGGAATGAAGATGAAATTCACAAGCAGCAAGACCCCTATGAAGTGTCTATTCGTGAGTGCTTCCCTTAATTTTAGAAAAGGAATTTGACAAAACATGCTGAATAAAAGAACCGCAATCGCAAATGAAACCAAGGGTTCTAGCAAGCCCCCTAATTGTGGACTTGCCAAGCCCACTCCCCCTCCTACAATTAATGCCACTGCATACACGACGATCTGATTCTTTTCTAAACTCTCCCGTGAAAACACCGATATATTCTCCTCTTTTTATTCGAATTATATCATATCGAGAAATCCATAAGTCGTGGAGATGACGTTCACTGCTAAGATCGGAATGAAATCGAATGAATCTCTAAGGGTAAAGAATTGATATTGACAATATACGAGCAGCGATGCCATGATGATAATGGCTTCCTGTGCTTTGTAAGTACGAATAGTCGATTTCAACTTTGCATAGGTATGTTCTATTCAAAAACGGAGATGTCATCAACTTCTTGTCTTTTTATTTGACCACGAAGTTGATGACATAAAGAAAAAAACCGCATTTTAGCGGTCTTTTAACGTCACTATGTTCTTGTCATCCGACAAACTAGTACATGTGACTCTCTCAAGTCTCAAGCCATCAATTGTTCAATCAGCTGCTTTACTATGTATATCGCGACAGCCCAAATAATAATGGCCGAAATCTTATTGATATTACGGATTAACCTACCATTGCTATCTAATTTTCCTACGGCCTTCCCTACAATCGCGAGCGCAAAAAACCAGCACCAAGATACAACGACGCAGGCAACAGTGAATACAAATTTTTCATTCCCCGTATAACTTAGTGAACTTGTGCCAATGACGCCTATCGTATCTAAGATTGCATGAGGATTTAGCAACGAGACAGAAAGTGCAAACAATATCTGCTTCTTGGCATTTAATACATTCCCGTCCTGCTCCGTGTTAGGAGGCTCACTCTTCCAGACGGACCATCCCATATAGACTAGAAACACCAGCCCAGCACCAAAGAGAATAAGCTGCAGCCATGCAAGCTGTAACACAACGATTGAGACACCCAGCACGGCCAGCAAGATTAGCAAGGTGTCACATAATGCGGCAGTTAGAATTACGGGTAACGCTCGTGAAAATCTCTTCTGCAATGCTCCTTGATTAAATACGAATACATTTTGCGCCCCAAGTGGAATAATGAGACCAAAAGCTAATGCGACGCCATGAAAAAATGCAACAGTCAAGATCCTTCCTCCTATTGTCCTGCTGAAATGCTATTCTATTCTTTTATTGCGGCTATTGCGGCCAAAGTGCCTTCCACAGATGTCTTCGATGGCGCTAAAGAAGCCGGGAACAAATGATTTAAAAAATCCAGTACAGTGATGCGCCTTCCTATATTCCTCGTCCTCCATTAGCAGTATATGGGCTTTCTTCAAGTTGTAATGAGGTACAGCCGGAAATAGGTGATGAACTAGGTGGAAATTGTCGTGGTGGGGATGAATTAAAAAACGTTCAAGTGGATTGCCGAACGTATTGCGGCTTGCGTACAGTTCATTGTCTGTCTTCAGACCGGAATGCTCTGCCATCTCAGCCCAGTATCGAAAGATCTGGAAGGTCGTTAGCAATGGAACAAACCAGAATAATAAGAGTTCTTTCCAAAAGCCGAAAGAAATACTACTCGCTATTATTGTAAGCCAATAAATTGACTTGGCAAGCTTTTCTGACCATGGTTCTTCCTTGGATAGGATGTTTACACGAATCGTACCGTAAATATACTTGGGAACATGTGTTAGGGTTAAGGGCTTGAAGATGTGACGAATCAGAAACTGTTTGATACTGTCCTGTGGCTTATCCAGCCCGATCAACGCGTAGCGTTTCGTATCTGGGTCATATTCTGGATCCCACAGGTGCTTGTGATGCATGTAATGTGATTTGCAATAAGTCGTGTAGGAAGTAAATACAGGAAATGCTACAAAAAAGCAAGCCATCCACTTATTCAGGTTGCGGTTCTCGAATAACAGAATATGACTAGCCTCGTGCATTAAGTTGTCGAAGGCTCTCATCCTGCTGCCAATCAAGCAGAGACTAATCAAGTACATCCACCAGCTTGGATAAGCTTTGGCGAGATAGATACCTCCTGCAATAATCAGCCAGTCGTAGCTAATTGCGAAAAAATTATACCAATTGTTCCTTTTCTGCAGCTTTTGTACTTTCTTTCGTATCTCAGTTGAGAATATCGCCTTCTTCACGATATGTTTCTCGCTGCGTACATCTTCCTCCATCATTATGCCTCCTTCTTAGGTTTCTCTACATCAACAAGGATTCTGTCTTATTAAAGAAGTAATGATACTAGGTGACATATCTTGATGGGCAACGGGTTGAATTCGCCGATTATCTCCAATACAAGCCCTCCACCACCTTCCATAAAGGGGCTTATAATGGTAATTTTTTATATATTTAACATCTATATATTACCTTATCTGATACTTTGTGTAAACATCTCTTTAAAGGTTTAACGATGTCAAAACAAATCCCCCTGATTTCAACTTCATCAGGGGGATCTTATTAATTATTAGTCAGTTTAGCTACACTAACAGACAGCTTTACCTCCTTGAATTTATAGTCGCTGGAATAATCACGTGGCGACACATTAACGGTCATATTGCCATTTATCTGTTAAGGACTGATCGGATCCGTTTACTTTAAAGGTAATGCCGTGATTGAGATAAGCGTTGATATTCTCCATATACACCGGCGGCTCCCGATAGAGTCATTCCCAATACGATAGTGGATAGAAGTACTTTTTTCACAACGAATCTCTCCTTTTTATTGAACAAATTCATCTTTTGAAATCGACAATATGGGTTACGGCAAGCTTCTCTTTGTCATCCACAGTGATACCCAGCCTGGAGCCAGAAGGGTTCCAGCTTAGCGGATATGCCGGATAATACGGTAACCCTAGCGGCGAAACCTTACCGGAGACTGTATCAAAAATATAGATCCCATTCATGCCGCCCTTATCCTCGGTATAAACCGCGAAGGCCAGCTTGGAGGAATCGGGAGACGCCGCGGCTGTCCATCCAGCTTGCGGCATACGTCAAAACCGCTTACACGAGGCATCATGACATCTAGCACCATAACGTCAGGTGAGAACGTCTCCACCTTTTCCAGCGCCTTCTGACCGTCCGAAGCTGTCTCCACTTCATAACCTTCCCTGCTCAGCGCGTACACTAAGGCCGCCTGGATGCTGCTCTCGTCATCCACCACAAGTATTTTGATCATGGACATCTCCACTGATTTATTTATGGTTAGCTCAACAATCTATTTTTGACGTTACGAGTCCTTATGGAATATAATACCTATTTGATGCTTTCCCGCGATAGGCAGAATCGTGTTTTACTCTAATGCCGAGTCAAATGCCTTTTCGATCTGCTCAGCATCAGCTGAGACCACAAACAGAACATAGTGAGACTTCACCTTTAGTACATGTTTTTCAAGCAGAGCATATTCATCAGGGCGATAATCTTTGAATTTAACTGCTTGAGCGTCGATTCTTTGTGCAATACTTGCCTTGACACTGTCTATCTGCTTTTCATCCTTCACTTTAATGACAACAATTTCATCCGCTCTGACGTTAGAGGAAGCAGTATATAGCAGGAAGTCCTCTACTTGTTCCGTACCAAGGTCGTACAGCTTCTTCAGCTTATGCGCGTCCCCTTTTTTCAGCTTATCCAACTTGACCGATTGTTTCATCTGATGCTCTATCTTGGCAGCAGACACGTTGATGTCTGACTGCTCCGAAGCACATCCCGATAACACGCTAATTGCAAAGATGAATATGAGCAATGCGAAGAATCGTTTATTTTTAGTGCTCATGGGTATGATCCTGTTCCTCCTTTACCCTTCTTCGTTCGCTAAATAATTGATTGATGGATCTTCAATGAATGTATTCATGTTATACAGAATCAACATGTCATGGATTTGATGCTGCCTCGCAAGCGCTGCTACATCTCCTTCATAATAGCGAAGGTCAACCATATAAATTTCACTGAAATGCGATGTTAAAAAAGGCACGAAGCTGTTCGCATAGGAATCCTTGACCACTAGCAGCTTCTTCCCTTCTCGATGACTTGTTTTCAACTGAATAAGAGAATGATTGCCGTTAAAAAACACAGTGTACTTGTCCTTCTTCTTCACATTGTCCATCGCATACATCGAATTCGTGGACTGTTCCTCTTCGACATAATCGACGGTAACCTTCCCTTCATTCTTTGGTACATACAAATCTATACTGTCAGAGTGCAAATTCCGAAATCCGCTCTTTGAATATAAGGAGCCATAGAAATCTTCCGTTACCGTTCGGATCTCGAATTCCTCTTCCTTCATCGGCTTGTATCCCATCCAATTGCCTAGCTGTTGGTACGCATAGTAAGCACCCTTACTTGTCCAATGATGATCAGTTTTATAGTAGATCGATTCATTCTGATGCGAAGACAGTGCAGGGTATACATCGACATAGCGAATGCTTGGATTCAATGATGTCTTTACGGTATGTAGAGCATCCAGCTCTCGATTCTCAGATACGTATTTAGGGAGTTTGCTTTGAATCACACTAACAGCGGTCGGAGCAAGGATTACATACTTATTAAGTTCAGGTGTCGCTGTATGAAAGGCATTGATCGATTGAATTTTCTCTTCAAGCTCTCCTTTTTTCATTACAGAGAATTTCTGAATTAAATAGCTGTCTTTACCAAGGTACACACCGTTACTTTCTTTTTTACCTATCGCTTGATCCGCATTAGACTTTATACCAACCCATACATCTCTAACTACGAATTGATCCGTTATAAACTTTTCAAAGTTGGAGGTGAACTTCCCCGAAATAAAGCTGTGAAACGTAAACGCAGGTAACTGCTCAAGCTTCCGATTTTCTGCCTCTGAGAATTCCCGCTTCGGCAAGATCAAGTTGAGTAGTAAAATAAGGCCGATTACGCAAAGAAACAACACGGCCATAACAGACAGAGACAACTTGTCATAACGATTCAAGCGAAATCACCTCCTTTGTAAATTGTGATGTACGACTTCTTAAAATCGAAAGTATAAGAAGGGATTATACGTGTCATTGACCAAATAGGCTGTAGAAAGAAACAGGAACAGAACATACAGAATTGGCGATAAAATTGCGCTCCCTAATGGGTATCTTTGCTTTAGTGCTAAAAACATCTGCTTCGGCAATGGCGTCGCTGCCAGGATCGCAAGCAGCAATATAATAAGATTCGTCGACAAGTAATAATAAGTGTTGTTATCAGCAAAATGATGTGTGTATAAGCCAAACATAGCCCCTAAATATGCTAGGGCTGCTGGTAAACGATCGAGATCAAAGAATACCCATCCCACCATAACAATGAGAAGTGTATATAAATTCCCCATGAAACGAGGGAGATACAGCAGCCATTTGTGCAGGAATAGCTTCTCCATCACAATAAAGCATCCGAAATAAAGGCCCCATATGATAAAATTCCAGCTTGCACCATGCCACAAACCGGTCAGAAACCACACAACAAACAAATTGCGAAGCTGCTTTACGATCCCTACCCTGTTCCCGCCTAAAGGAATATATACGTACTCTCGGAACCATGATCCTAGTGACATATGCCATCTACGCCAAAACTCTGACACGCTGGTTGCTATATACGGATAGTTGAAGTTCTTTGTGAGATCAAAGCCGAACATTTTCCCAAGACCACGTGCCATATCCGAATACCCGCTGAAATCAAAGTAGATTTGCAACGTAAAGGCAAGGATACCGATCCAGGAAGTTGCTACTGTCACGTCAGACATAGCTGTTGCTTTGATGCTTGACCAGAGCATGCCGATATGATTTGCAAGCAGCACTTTTTTTGCAAGGCCTCTTACGAACAATTGTGTGCCTTCCCCAAACAGTGATAATGTAATTTTTCGTAGTGTAAGTTGTCTCGCAACATCGCCGTATGCAACGATAGGCCCTGCAACTAGCTGTGGGAACATCGTCACATAGGTACCGAAAGCGATGAGATTTTTCTGAACGGGAACCTTATCTCGATACACATCGATAATGTAAGACATCGTTTGGAACGTGTAAAAGGAAATGCCGACAGGGAGCGGAAGTGTCGTCACTTCTACATGCAAGCCAAACAGAGAATTGATGTTCTCGATCAGAAATCCGTAGTATTTAAAGAAACCGAGAATCCCAAGATTTCCGACAAGGGAACAGATCAACAATGCTCTAGCTGTGCGTTTTCGATACCGATATTTATCAATAAGCAGCCCATACACATAATCGATTACCGTTGAAAAGAGCATGAGAAAGATGTAAACAGGCTCTCCCCATGCATAGAACACTAAGCTTGCTACAATCAAAATTGCATTACGCAGCTGATTCGGTGCTATAAAATAGATCAGAAATGTTATCGGCAAAAACAAGTACAAAAAAATCAGACTGCTGAATACCAACGCTCGTCGACCTCCTTCATGAGACGCGTATTACAGTTCGCCTTTCAGAAAGTCGAGCAAAAGCGGATAAAATTCAGCTTTGAAATGAATGCCGTCCTCATCATAGAGGGCCGGATTCTGCTCAGCAATAGAGGACACATCTACATACTTCACTTGTTTTTTGCCAGCCAGTTCTTTTAACATTTGATTGTACGCGGCAATATTGGAGTACCTTGGCTCTTCTTTTAACGCTTTCTCTGTTACCGGGGTCACCGACAATATCGTTATTTTGGTATGAGGAAGCTCCTCTTTCATCTTGTCGAGCAGCAAGCCGTATTGTTGAATCGCAAATTGCAACGGATTATCTGTTGGCCAAAGGATGTCATCTGAGCCGAGTGCGATAAATAGATGTTCCGGATTTCTCTCGACCAGTTTGGCCACGTCATTGTCTTTTAAGGCGAAAAAGGCTGTTTTTCCGGCCTCTCCAAATACATTCCTGATGTCCAAAACATCATGAAACATAAATCCTTCTGTAATGGAGTCGCCAAAGAAAACACTTTTTTTGAATAATGCTTTCAGTTCAGTATGTTCATTCGTTGATGTTGAGGCTTCTTTTAACGTTTTTGCGTCTTTATTTGCTGACGTTTCTGTATCACCTTCCTGCAGAGATGCCCCGCCATTTTGATTTACACAAGCTGTTAAGAAGACTACAATCATCCCAGCCAGCAGTATCGTTTTACATGTGTTCAACATAATCATCTTCCTCTCCTGTGACTCACTTTTTGTCCATTAATGTACGTGACGTCCTTATCTCATAACAATGGATAGTTTAATGTGGAGAGATGCAGATAAAGTGCAGACGAGATTGATATAAAATAAAAAAAGAGCAGTTCTTGATATTGTCAAGAAACTGCTCACATATATAACGAATCTGAATTGGTTTGGCTTATTTAAGAGCTGCTTTTCTTCAGGTTGAAAAAGAAGAGAACACCGTCCGTTGTATTGCTTGCACCATAACTGACCTCATGCAATTCCAATATTTTTTTGGAAATGGCAAGCCAAGGCCAGTTCCTCCAGTAGAACGGTGGCGGGAAGCTTCTCCACGGTAAAAGCGATCCCATATTTTCTCGATTTTCTCTGACGGTATATGGACACCCGTATTTTCAATACATACCTTCACCGATTCCTCTAGAACGTTGTATCCTTCGTTGCTAAAATAGTCTTTCATAATTTCCCGCAATATATGTTCGTCTTCGACAATTAGAATGGTTTTTGTCATGTATTAAACCTCGTTGATTATTGTAGAGTGAATACAAGCTGATCTTACAAGAAGTTTAACCATGATCCGGTATATATTTCAACTGTTTCGTCGGGGGAATGCATAATGAAGGGATAGAAAAACAATGATAACTATGATTGGATACCATTTATGAAAAGGGGATTTTTCACCATGCATTCAGATTTCGAAAACGCATTTACACGCATTCACCTGTTGTATCATGCGAATCAACATGCACTTACACCTGAGGAGATCCAACCTGAGATTAACAGCCACGGCTATCAATTTAGTCCACAGCAAATAAAACAAGAGCTGGATCATCTGACGAACGAAGGCTATTTAACTATAACAGCTTCCCAATACGATATTACATTAAGGGGAAAAGATGAACTTCGAGACGCTCAGCAGCATCTGGAGACATTATATCAAGAAGTCGCAAAGAAAAAAGTATAAGCAGCTGCTTATATCACAAAAACCAATCCCCCATACGGTTTGTAATAACCGGGCAGGAGATTGGTTTTGAATTAACCAAAGTTAATTACAGCAGAAGCCAGTCAACTGTCTTAGCTATTGCTTCAGCAATGGCTACACCGTATGAATCAGGAACACCTGCCATGCGAAGGCCATCAAGAACAATGGTTCTGATGTCTTCAGTCGCATAATCCTTTGCCGCATCGATTTTAGCTATTGCATTATCGATACCTTCAATGATTTTGCTGGAGTTGTTGGAAAAATATTTTGCCGTATCTTTATTAAGCCATTTTGCAACATTGTAGAGTACTTCACCACCAGTAGTAACGGATCCCTTAATTACACCAAGAGCACCACTAACTAGCACACCCAACTTTCCGGAAGCTTCAGCTTGTCCATCCATAACTTTAACAGCTACTGATGTTACAGGTGCAGGTTTTGCAGAAGCAAACGTTTGTGTCGCCGGAAGTATCGCACTACAAAATAGAACAGCGGCCATTAAAGTGATCATTAATGATTTCTTGAACAATTGGCAACCCCTCCTGGAATAAGAATGTATGATGGAGTAAATGCCCATCACCGATAATGATTATAACATTCCATATTTACCCAAATTAGGTTCTGTTGAACTATTTTGTGAATGATAAAGTAAATATTAGTGCAGAAAATTCCGTTATATTGTCGAACTATCACTACAGAGCGAATCCAGTCCACAGCATCGAAAGTCCTGAACACTAGAGGAGAACATCCAATACATATCGGAATGAAGCAACACTCATACGCTGCACCACTTTCTTTGCAACGAACGTGCCAAGCATGAGTGAGGTACCTACAATAACACCCTTTTGATATTAATCCGCTCTCTTTTGAAACAAAGCTGCCCATAATCCCGATGTGCCAAAACAGTCACTTGGTTGTTCTATATCCTTCATTCTCCGGATTTCAACAATTTGAAAGTCTTTAAATATCATCTTTAATTTCTCAGGAGTATATCCAAGTCCTCCTCTTAGACTACGTTGACGATAAACTTCCCAATCAGTAATATCAGAGCCACCTACATTACCATTCTCAACGAAACAAGTGATTCCAAAGAATCCACCAGGTTTTAAACCTTGGTTAATCAGGTTTACATAATCAATTCTTCGATGCGGAGCAATATGGTGAAAGCATCCAGAATCGTATATTACATCGTATTGTATCTTCTGAATGTCCAAATCAAAAATGTTTTCACAAATAAAACGAATGCTGACCCCTTGCTCTTTAGCCCTTTCATTCCCCCATTGCAAAGCTTCATTGGATGCGTCTACTGCATCAACGTCATACCCTTGCTTAGCCAAATAAATAGCGTTTCTTCCCGGTCCACAACCCAGTTCTAGGCCCCTTCCTCCTGGTGTAATCCATTTTTCCTTGAAATATTGAACCAAGTTTTCATCTGGGGCATTAACGAAAAACGGAACTGGCCTACCTCTTTCAGAATAGAAAGTATCCCAATTAAATGTAGATTGTTCTTTTAATAAGGAATCGAGCATAGTCAGGATATCCTCATTCGTATAAATTGTCTCAACCATAACGTTCCTCCTCGTCGTCTTAATGTAAATAAACGGTCAAGTTCGGATACGACAATGCCAATCTTTCTATTTGTTGATTAAGTGTATCTCTATCGAATCCTCTGCCAAATAATTCAGGGTTAGGTCTCAAGGTTATACTAGTACCATTAGATTGTGTTACGCCTACCGTCAATAGATCGGATTGTGGAATCCCATGTTTATAATCTTGACGATAGATATAACCTTCTCTTTGGACTTCAACAGTAAGACGGTAGGTAAGAGCGTTGACGATTGCAATGCTGATACCTTTTTCCGCGCCAGGTGCTTGGTACGGAGCCTCACTGCTAAATCTTTCGATGTCTGTTAATACAGTTTGTACCGTTGATTTATTACTGTTTTGGAATGCTCCAACTGGTATGCCTCTACCGTTATCGCTAACGGTTGCATCCCCATGTTGATGTAAGAAAATATGAACCTCACTCACGTAACCGGCAACGTGCTCAAGTATTGAATTCTCCAACACTGCCCATAAAAGCAAATTAGCATCAAAACCATCCTTGCTTATTTCCCCCAGATATGAACCTGCAGAATTTCTTACCTCGACCATGTCTAAATAATCGCTAGTATCTAACATATCCACCACGGCTGATAACAACAAAAGTAGTGGTAATTTCCGATGATCAGGTAATGTGTAGCGTCCACTTTTGTCCTGTGATAACAAGTCTGCACCTTGCAATGCCTTCAAATGGTGATATAACTGGCCAGTGGTACCCAAACCTAACTTTTCGACGATTTGTGTACCAGTAAGTGACTCGGTAAGAATGGATATTATAATATCGAGACGCGGTTTACTGCCTAAGGCTGAAAGTATTTTTGAAATTTTATCGGTGCCTATATGAAGTAACTGCTTTAATTGTCTTTCTTTTGGTTCCCAACGCAATAATTGTCCATTTGATTGATACTGACCAGCATAATAAACGGAACCAGACGATTCACTTTCATTACTTGCATGAATCTCGTCCGGCAGCTCAACAGAAGGACGACTGGTTGCAATATTTCGAACGAGTCGTTCTAGTCCTGCCATTTGTGTTTTCAATGCGTCTATCTCAATACGCAATTCTTCGTTGCTAATGAATACCACCTCCAAATATACGTTATTACGTAATATTTAATTATGTATTTACTATATCAATATTCTGACCACATGTAAAGGATTACCATGTAAGTGTTTCAATAATAAAGTAGGCCACCACTGTGATTGTGGCGGCCTACTTTGGCATGATTTTATTGACTTCTATTTCCGGTCCGGCTTCATTAAATATTCCACTATTTTTTGCTCCTCCGGTCCTTGGCCGCTGAAAACGGCCTGATAACAAACCTTACCGTCAAACCAGAAGTAGCTGACTAGTCTAAGATCATTAGGTCCTTTAGGTTCGCCATCCAGATTGTAAGGTTCTGTACGGAGTACTTCTTTCCCCTGTAGAGTTATGGCCGTGAGCTTAACATTATTCCGTTCACCGTCAATTTTCGAATAAGAAACCTGGCCGTTCTTTTTCATCTCCTGATACATATTCCCGTTTAACATCTGCTTAAATGAAACGTCTCGGATGCCAGAATCAGCTTTATTTTTCTGTTTGTGATCGCCTCGGCTATAAAGGACATTCAACAGTTTGCGCATGGAATCCTCATCATTCTCTACATGATTGAAATTCGCTTTACGGGAAACATAGGAACTGCTGGCGGCAAATTCCCCGGGCAGCTTGCGTGGAAAAGCGGCTTTAAAACCCACCAGCTTCTGAGCACGTCGGATATCCTCGGCATCATACAAACCGGTCAAGATTATGCCATGATACTCATTGTCTTCATGAAGTTTGTTAACCTTGGCCTCGGGAAATTTCATGGAACCTATCATTTGCTCCATTTCGCTGCTAGACAAGATGTAGGAGCTTAATTCATAGCTTATGCCTTGATCCTTCCAGATATAATAATATCTTTCCGGCTGTCCCTTCCAGGTGGTCATGCGAATCGTAATTTTGTAGCCTTCTTCTATGCCGGCTAAGGATAGGGATTCTCTCTCTATAACTTTCCCGCTATCCTTCTGATCGATTCTGTCTTGCTCTCCCTTGAAAATTTGATCATACTGTTTCTAAAGATCAGTGCCTGGCTTAATTCTCAAGCTGAAGTTGCCACTACTTTTGTTTATTTTAGCCTTAACATAATCTAGTCTGACACTCGGTGACGAAGCATCGAATTGAATGCTCAACTTGCTAAAACCATAGCCCTCTGGCAACAGGGAAGGAACTTTAAATGTAAACGGTGCCACCTTCGCCCCTTTTTCAAGGTTATCATATACCCGGAATTCTTCATTCGGAAATAGCATTTCATTCCCGCCGTCTTCGGCATGAATCCAAGCGGAAGCTCCCCCTTCGGATGCGCTCGCATTTGTCAGCGTTGCCGTACCGATCAAGAGTACGAGAATGACTGCCATCATTGATAATTTATAAGAACCCTTTTTAAAAGATTGAATCATACTAATTCTCCTTATCATTTCTTTTTGACCGTTAGAGCCTTTGAAATAAAGAAGATGAGCCTTACTTCTTCCCGTAGCATACCGTCTTAGAAATCCGATAATCGTCATGCCGTAAGGCACTGCCTCCTCTTCCCCAAGCACCTCCAGGACACAGGCATCACAGGCCAGCTCCCGGTCGGCTTTCATCTGCCGCAGCATGAACCATACGAATGGATTCATCCAGTGAACAGCAAACACCAGACTGCCGATCATATTCCAGATCGTATCCTTTCGTTTGTAGTGAGCCAGCTCATGCGCGATCACGTGCTTGAGAAGTTGTTCATTGACTGCTTCTGAAATAAGCGATTTCGGCAAATAGACCGCTGGACGGAAAACTCCAGTAATATACGGACTTTGAGCGGATGGATCCGCGTATATCCCCACAGGGCGTTTAATGGAAAATAAGATGCGACATTGTTCCGCAATTTTCAATATCGCAGGACTGTCGACAGGACTGAAATGTTTTTGTTTTCTTAGGAAGCGCAGCCAGTAGGTCAGGTTACATCCGAGCAAGACGACCGCACCCGTCAGCCAAACTACAGCCAGCACACGAACAGCCGGGTGGCTTTCTCTCTGTATGCCCGCTTCGGCCTGTTCTTCCGTATCCTTCATGGTCATAAGAGGCTGAAAAACAGTGTTCTTCTCAGCTTCATTCGTTGTATAATGAGATTGATTGGTGTTTTCTATTTGGCTGTGTTCGGATATCGTGTCAGGCTTACCCAGCTGATACGAAAGCCCGAAGACAGCATTTTTTATGTCTGTCAGTGTAGGAACTGCATTAAACAAGCTTACCGGACTTTGCGGCAGAACCGGCAGCATGAGCCTCAACAATACAATTAGCCATAGTGCGTGCCTCAAACGCGCATGGATGCGTCTGCGGAACAGATGCTGAACTGCTAGCACCACGACTGCAACCGCGCTTGCCATCAGCGTCGAAGCAACAAACCAATTGAAAAGATGTTCAGCGATATCCATGGCATAACCTCATTTGGTTAAATTTCACGCTTGTAAGGCTGTGATCAGTCTTTTGAATCTTTAGATTCTTTTCCTTGCTTCTCCAGCAAAATTTGCTGCAATCGCTCAATCTCCTGATTTGATAGCTGGGTCTCCTCCAAAAAATTGGTCATCATCAATCCAGCTGCGCCATTGAAGACTCGGTTTAAAAAAGAACGGCTTTCCGCGCGCACGCACTCTTTTTCCGAAATTAGCGGATAATACAGATAACTTCTTCCAGATTTCTGGTAACCCAGCGCTTTTTTCTTCATTAGCCGGTTGATGAAGGTTCTGACCGTCTGATCGCTCCAGTCCGTGCCCTCCGGCAAATGCTGCACAATTTGCTCAGCTGTCATCGGGTTTTCCCGCCAAATGACTTTCATGATCTCCCACTCAGATTCCGAAATCTTGGGCATTTTCTCCATTGTTTGTCCTCCCTTCTTATCTTAGATTAACTATTACATATGTAAATATAACCGATACAAGCAACTATTACAACTGTAAATTTAATTTCATTCTTCTTAAACTGGTAAATATCAATAAGCGCTGAAAAAGCAACTGGCTTCTGTGTCGGCCTACTTTGGCAAGCAACTAATTATCGAATTAAAAAAGCCAAGACGGAAATTATCTGTCTTTGGCCCTTAAATAGTATCTATTCCTATTTATTAATTTCGTATCCTGCTTTTTCAAATGCAATCCTCATCGGGATATTTTCCACATCCGTATCGGCAAAAATTCTCCAAACTCCAATATCCTCTAATTCCGGATTACTTTTGTAAATTCGCAGCGATCTGGCACCACTACCTTTTCTTTTGGTTCAGTCCAGACAAAAGCAATTTTCTCATAGCTTGAAGACACGTATCAATTCCTCCTTAGGTTCAATAAAACTGCTTCCTTGCTACAGTTATAGTTATCTTAGTTCAATAAACCATCGGCAGTATAGAACTTTATTGATACGGTCTAAGGCTGCCGATGGCTTTATACTCGGGTCAGTCTAACACTCATTCTTCTTCGAACAATTTCTCTCCTCGATGGAGCCTCCATGCGATTGTCGCCGTATGAGGAGTCTCACGTGAGGTAGGAGCATGCGCCGCTAAATAACGAGTTACCGCAAGAATCAGTGTTTCACGGGCTTTCTCTGCGAACGTTCCCGACTCGGAAGCCCAGCGGTCATATTCTGCTACGGCCGCCTCGTACATCTGGAAGGAGTGGAATTCCGCATCCTCTCGAAGCAGCGCATGCCCCAATACATTAAATAAAGGCTCCGACTTCCCGCCGCTGCGCAGATATCGGATTACCCATTCCGCTGCCGGCGCCACCTGTTGCTGCTTGTCGAGAATCTCAAGCAGCTCGGCGGGCTGCGGCACTTCCTTGGTCGCACCAGTTGCAGACGGTCTCGGAGCCGCAGGGATGTTCAAAAACCGATCAAGGTAAATCGTAGCTGCTGTATGAAAAATCCCACGAACCAACCATGGGTCGGCGGAACGGATCAAACCTTCATGAACAGCGTGAGCGTGCGTAAACGTGTGCAGCACCGAAATCCAGTCTCCGAAATCGTTTTGCATATGAAACCGGACAACCCGTTCAGCCGCTGCCAATGTGGCAACTTGCGAGATTCGAACCGGAGAGGCGCCATTGAGTAAAGCTTCCTTCAGCATGCTAACCGTCCTGAGCGGATCGTCTCCGAGTAGAGCTAGGAGCAGCTCCTCTTCATCGATGCCAGATTCCTCCCTGCTATCAAATGCAATCCCCTTAGTAGACAGCTCCTCGAACGCTTCTTTTAATGGCTGAACCAAATTGATCGGAGACTGCCAGCTATGAAGCTCTTCGCTTCGAGATGCGCTTCCAAACATCGGAACGAGTGAAGCAAGGACATAATTACGCTGCTCTTGCCCGACATACTTCAAGCTCTCAAATGCTTTATTATGAAAATCCAGTGTATGGCCTCCGTTAATATAGAAGTGATCCGTTGCCGCCATGCTCATCATTGAGAATAATCGCTTCTCATCCGCCCCTGCCTTCACGAGGGTCAGCAGCACCCTTTCCGCGCCTTGCGTATCCCTAACTTCGATGCAATCACGATACCATTCTGTTAACCGTTCTTCGGAAACGCCTGTATTAGGGAGCGAATCGAGCAAGAAGCGGGTTCCACTTCTGGCAAAGTCGCGCGCCGTATGTAGCAAGCCTTGAAATAACGCAAGAATTCGACCTTGTTTATCAAGCTTAGGTAGGATGTTGACCATCGCGGTCAGGATCGTTAATCCAGATCCCCACCCTTGTCTGCGTTGTTTAACTCCTATTTCGATCCCGATTGCAGCGATTTCCGTCTCAGGAACGCCAGCTTCTATTAATCCGACTACGGCCTTGGCGATGACAAGGCCGATATTTTGCTCAATACCACTCAGAAGTCGGTCTTTATACAGTTGAACTTGATTGCCGTTCCGGGAATTCGGGTTGACCCAAATGAATCCTTCATTAACGGTTATATCGTGCACAGGTACATCATCAGCCCAAGGGTCAAGCGTTCCTCCACTGCATACGTCAAACCGCGCATGATGCCAATGACATGTCAAAATTCCATTGCACACACTTCCCATGTGAAGCGGAAAACCAAGGTGAGGGCACCGATTGTCAAGCGCATGCACTCTATCCTCGTGATAAAAAACAACGATGCCACCCTTGATTAGCTTCGATCCCCGCTCTCTCAGCTCATCTACCGTACCAGCCTGAATCCAACCATTCATGAAAACGCCTCCATTTTCAATATCAGATGACTCCCATATTTAGGATATCTTATTTCCAACACTTTTGAAACATATTTGTTTAGAAAGTCGATATTATTTTTTCTATGCCTTAGGTCATAACCTTTTTCCCTAATGGAATTCTTACCATCTGTTGGCTGGAATTCTTCAATATATAAAAAAAATAGACTATCGAACAGCGATAATCTATTTCCCTCTTAGCTATTTATGCTTTTTTCTCAAAGATGATTTCGAAACTCAGAGTAGACGCTCCATGATATGGTGGGATAACTTGAACTAAGCGCCAGCCGTCCTTAGCATGTTCGTGGATGATCTCTTGCACCTTAGTTTCTACGTTTTTTTGCGACGACAACCCAATCTTTACTTTCTCAAAATGATACGTATACATGTATGTATCCTCCTCGTGAGCCCCCTGCTTGATATACTCAGTCTAACACTTTATTTTTCAGTCTAGTACTTTCATTTTTTTACATCACTGCTCACACACAAGGGTAACTTTGTGTCGTTTAACAGCATAAAATATGTTTCATTATATGGTTAATGTAGTCTAAATTTCATATTTTCACTTATGAAATTCGGTCAAAAATAAACCTCTGCATTTGATAAGCAAGGTCAATCGCATGTTCATCCTTGCAGTCCAGTGTAACAATACCATGGCGTTTGCCGCATACAAGCGGGCCAGATATTCCATTGATATAGCCGGCGCCGTAACTTCCTTTTCCAGAAAGGATAAACAAGTTTGATATAAAATCTTCTCGAATTCCACATGCAAATCCGCCGAAGGTACATGTACGTTTAACAGTGTGGAAATTTCGGCATTTTGCTTAACCGTTTGTTCGACGATCATTTCGATGACTTCGGCCACATTGCCTTGTTTCATAGAGTCAAAACGCCGCGATATTTCTTGCTCGAATGAAGCCGCATGCAGTTGAACAAGTTTCTCCAGAAGATCGTATTTATCGATAAAATGGCTGTAAAAAGTTGATTTGCTCGATAAAGAGAGTGTGCAGATATCTTTTACCGTAATGTGGGCAAAGTCCTTTTCCTCCAGTAAATGAATAAGTGCATCAGCAATGTTTTTCTTTGTTTTATATACGCGAACATCTTCCACCATACAATCGAATCCTTTCTAAAAGTTGTTTTCCGAACTCTTGGAGTACATATCGTTCGATTTCGTACGCAAAGAACTTTTTTGCTTGTTGCTGGGTAAAGCCCCTTCCTTTAAGATGGCCTTGTAACAACGCAAAGGAGGGATTGTATGTTTAAACACTATGTTGCCAATGAACAATTCAATTTGCAAATCAACCGTTTTTTAAATGATTACTATCAGGATGACGAGCGGGCAAACAGCGATTTGCAAGGAATAATTCCAAGATTGAAGGATATGAACAGCTGGTATGAATCTTGGCTGGAATATGCGGTTATGCGGGAAAAACGCCAGGATTATGATCTGGCTTCCGTCTATTATCAGGCTGCCGAGTTTTATCTGAATCCGTCGAATCCGGCTAAAGAGAATATGTATCAAAAATACCGCGAGACTTTCTATAAAGGTTTCCATGATTTTGACTATGAGTCCTATCAAATTCCGTATGAACATTCCTATCTGCCAGCGATTAAATTGGTAACGCCCGGCGCCAAGCAAACGCTGCTCGTATTTGGCGGATATGATTCATACATGGAAGAAATGGTTAAGATGATGAACTTCATAAAAGGAATTAACTATCATATTATTGTCTTTGACGGTCCGGGACAAGGTACGGCACTTAAAAACGGCTTGAAATTCATTCATAACTGGGAAAAGCCGCTTGCAGCGGTTATCGATTACTTTAAGATCGATCGCGTAAGCATCTTGGGAGCTTCATGGGGCGGTTATTTGGCGATGAGGGCCGCCGCTTTTGAGAAGCGGATCGATAAAGTGATTGCGTTCAATATTTTCTATAGCGGTCTGGATGCATTGAAGATTCGAATGCCAGTGGATGTCTGGAACGAACTGAGTACGCTTTTGGATACCAATGAAGCTGATCAAGTTAATGCCCTGATCGAAAACATGATGAAGAAAAGCATCGATTTGAGCTGGAAAGTCATGAAAGGAATGGAAAACACGGGCGAGGCAACGCCGTTCGCTCTGCTCAAAAATTTCGAGAAGCATACGATGGCCGGGATCGGCTCGTTTATCAATCAAGATGTATTGCTGCTGGCCGGAGAGGATGACCAGTATGTTCCGATCAGCCGACTGCCGCAAATTCAAAATGAACTATGCAACGCAGCGTCCATCACGACGAAGGTGTTCACCAAGGAAACAGGCGGCGAGCAGCACTGCCAGGCAGGACACCGCGATTTGGCTTTCAACGAAATGATCAAATTTTTGCAAGCGTAATACTGA
The DNA here is from genome assembly GCF_001680695.1 of Paenibacillus sp. KS1. NCBI lineage: Bacteria > Bacillati > Bacillota > Bacilli > Caryophanales > Paenibacillaceae > Paenibacillus > Paenibacillus sp. KS1. Next base: position 24,362 of record NZ_MAIS01000080.1, read on the forward strand.
ATTGTATCGACCCAGAGAAGCGATCGCCAACACATCAGTCAGCGATCTAACCTTCTCAACATAATCTAGAAGTAAATTAGTTCCTTGCTGTCGAAATAAACGTAAACTGTTCTTCTAGATGACGAAATCCCGCCCCGGTTGTCGGGGCGGGATTTTTTATCAGGTGATCTGCTATTATCGCATGCAGCAGGCTTCATTCGATTTAGCAGCAAGTCATAGAAACCTATAATTTATACATTGGCCCCCTTTTCTGATATCTTCTCCGAGCTCCCATTTATCTATATCAAAGCCCCTTTCGATAAAAAGGCTCGTAGCTTATGGGAATCTTGTGTATTTCCTTACTTCTCTTTCTTCCACCATTGGTCGAATGGTGTCACTGGCAGCTCCCGTTTGTGTTGTGTCACCGCGTAGCGGGTTTCAATATTCACCTTCGCGTTTGGAGCAACTTCGCTGCCGATTAGATATTCATCCAGTACGGTATATTCCAACCCAAGCTCAGCTTCATCAGCTTGTTGCGGCTTGTTGTCGAGAAGATCTGCAGTTGGCGTCTTCAGATATAGACGTTCTTGTGCATGCATCGCGATCAAGAGTTCACGCCCTTGACCTTTTGTAAGTCCAGCTAGCGGGAGAACATCAGCTCCGCCATCACCAAACTTGGTGTAGAAGCCAGTGATTGCTTCTGCGGCATGATCGGTTCCCACAACAAGACATTGATGCTCGCCTGCAACAGCATATTGTGCAATCATACGCATTCTTGCCTTCACGTTCCCTTTGTGGTAATCAGAAAGGGCCCTTCCGTCAGCACCCTCATAAGCTTCTGCAAATCCATCTACAGGAGCCTCTATATTAAACGTAAGCGCATCGTCAGGATTAATGAATTGTAAAGCAAGCTGAGCATCGTCCTCATCTTGTTGTGTCCCATAAGGCAGACGGATCGCAATAAACTTGGCTTCATAGCCTTCTGCACGAAGTTCTTCAACCGCCAATTGGGATAATCGTCCTGCAAGTGTCGAGTCCTGCCCCCCGCTGATTCCTAACACAAATCCTTTCGCTCCCGTTGTACGGCAATACTCCTTAAGGAAATCCACCCGCATCCGAATTTCTTCCGCTGGCACAATCGTGCGTTTTACATGCAATACGTTGATGATTTCGATTTGCTTATTCATATCCCGCTTCCCCTTTCACTATTTGTATAGGTGATTGATTTGAATGTAATCGTAAACCTGATCAGGAACCAAGTAGCGCGGCTCTCCGCCCATTTTGAATTCGTCTCTGATGTAACTAGAGCTAATCTCCATTGCCAGCCCTTTGTCGATCAAATGAAACGTGTGGCCATCATCTGCATTTCGAAGAATTGGAGATTTGCTAATGGCCGACAGCATATTGATGCCGTCTCTTGCCATGACAATGAACTTATTTTCACGAATTAGTTCCTCTGCCCGCTTCCATTTCCCTTCACCGATATCGATGAGCAGATCAGCACCCATGATGAAATACACTTCGTCATTCGGATATTTCGCTCGAAAATGCTTCATTGTTTTGTACGTGGCAATTTCCCAAACAGGTTGATTCATCTCAAAATCGTCAACTTCAAATTTGTCGTTGCCCTCAATCGCAATCCGAACCATGTTCATTCGATGTTCATCCGACACATTCATTTGTTTATCTTGCCGCTTACTGGAACAAGGCAGGAAAATCACCTTGTCCAGCTTGCAACGATGCGCTACGGTGCTTGCTGTCCAAAGATGAACATTCGTGATCGGGTCAAAGGATGATCCATAAATCCCGATTTTCGCCATCTCATCCAGCCTCCTTCTAAGCTTCGAGAGCCGCTTGAACTCTATTTCGAACTTCTTCAATCAACCGCATCTTATTATTCCAGCATTCTTGACTGAGGTTAACAGGGTATTCTGCTGGATTGAGCGTCCGTTTATATTCATCCCATAATACATCAAGATTTTCTTTTACAAACTCCCTAATTTCTTTAAGCGTAGGAACATCGTATACCAAGTTCCCGCTCTCAAAGATGGTATGATGAAGTTCTCTCGCTTCAAATCCCGTTACGAATTTTGCAATATACGTGTGAACGGGGTGAAACATATGCAAGCGCTGTTCCGACTGCGGTTCTTCATGTTCCAGTGCAATGTAGTCTCCCTCTGATTTCCCATTCGCCTTGTTGACAATACGGAATACACGCTTGCGTCCAGGGGTCGTAATCTTTTCAGGATTCGAGCTGATTTTGATCGTATCAACCATAGTTCCGTTTTCGTCTTCAATCGAGATCAGCTTGTATACAGCACCCAACGCGGGTTGATCATATGCTGTAATCAGCTTGGTTCCAATGCCCCACACATCTATTCTAGCCCCCTGCGTTTTCAAGTTCATGATGGTTTGTTCATCAAGATCGTTTGAGGCATAGATTTTCGCATTCGGGAAGCCTGCTTCATCAAGCATTTTACGGGCTTCTTTCGATAAATACGCTAAGTCTCCACTATCAAGTCGGATACCCTTAAAGTGGATACGATCACCGAATTCCTTTGCCACTTTGATTGCTGTAGGTACACCAGATCTCAGTGTGTCATAGGTATCGACAAGGAATACGCAGTCTTTATGCGTTTCTGCATACGCTTTAAATGCCTTATATTCATCACGATAGGCTTGAACCATTGCATGAGCGTGTGTGCCCGAGACTGGGATGCCAAATATCTTCCCTGCCCTTACATTCGACGTTGCTTCGAATCCCGCAAGATACGCAGCTCTCGTACCCCAAATCGCGGCATCCAGTTCTTGTGCTCGCCGAGTTCCGAACTCCATGCAATGATCCTCACCTGCTACTTGCTTAATTCGAGATGCTTTTGTTGCAATAAGGGTTTGATAATTAACGATATTAAGTATCGCAGTTTCAATTAGCTGTGCTTCCGCCAGTGGTGCTTCAATTCGCATAATCGGTTCATTCGCAAAAACCAGTTCCCCTTCTTTCATCGAACGAACGGTTCCTGTGAAACGAATGGCCCGAAGGTAATCTAGATATTCTTCGCTATACCCTTCTTCCTGAAGATAACTCAAATCGCTATCGGTAAAGCGGAAATCATACAAATAACGAACGACCCGCTCCAAGCCTGCAAAGATCGCATATCCGTTCTGGAAAGGAAGCTTGCGGAAATATACTTCGAACACCGCTTTACGGTTATGCATGCCATTTTGCCAATAGACCTGCGCCATATTAATTTGATATTTATCGGTATGCAGCGCGAGACTGTCATCACCATGATTGAATATCGGAAGCTCAACCTTATTCATTATCGTTTTCCTCCTTTTTGACTACTGCAGCTCCGAGCGAACCCTTGAAATGTCTGAGTGCCCATACATGACCTTCGGCATCAAAGCTTGCAACGGCATCCTCATGAACAACAATATCGAGACCTTTATTGTAAGCATCTACTGCGGTGTGGAGTACGCAAATGTCCGTACAAACGCCTACTAGATGAAGTTCATTTATCCCTCTTGCTCGAAGTAAAAGCTCTAAGTCTGTACCAGCAAATGCACTGTATCTTGTTTTGTCCATCCAATAGACATTATTAGCGTCTTTATTTACTTGATACAGATCCTCCAATTGACCGAAAAGCTTCCGACCATCGGTTCCCTCAATGTTGTGCGGCGGGAACAGCTTCGTTTCCGGATGGAATGCGTCATTCTCCTTATGAATGTCGATAGCGAAAACAACGAAATCACCACTTTGAATAAACGCTTTCGTAATTTCAGTCATTCGCCCTTCAATCGCTTGCCCTGGTGCTCCGCAACTCAATGCCCCATCCGTAGCAACAAAGTCCTTTGTATAGTCGATATTAATGAGTGCTTTCTTTTTCATTGTGTACTCCTCCTCTAATTTAACTATTTCATAATTGTTAATTGTTATTGCAAAAAAGAGTAGTGACAATAAAGTTAGAATAGCACTTCACACCTCGACTTCGAAATGCTATTTCCTTTAGTCACCATCTTATTGTAATCAGCTAACATCCATCACATTCTGGCATGGTAAATGGATTTGTTTAGATCCATTTCGACAAATCGGTACAACTGTGTCGGTCGTTTCGATGTTCGGGTAGTCTTCTTCCCTACAACCTCTTGGATAAAGGGCAACGATTTGATCTTTCTTGCAAATGCCGGTTCCGACGCAATTGCGGAATCATCTGTGACCGTAAGGAGAACGGCTTGCAGCTCCGAGTACGTGAATTCTGCGGGTAGAAACTCCTTGGCGACAGTCGTTTCGAGAAGCTTCTGGCGAATCACATGAATCGCATCTGCGATGATTTGTGCGTGATCGAAAGCAAGATCGAGATTCATAACCTCTTTTACCGAGAACAATTGAACATCTGAAGCGTCATCGTTTGCCTGTCTTTGCGACAACTTGTGTTCGGGAACAATTGCAAAGTGTGCATTTGTAATCATCCAGCCCCGCGGATCACGTCCTGGTTTATCATAAACACCATAATGTTCAAGATGAATATCCTCTACACCTGTTTCTTCTTGCAGCTCGCGTTGTGCACTTTCATAGGCAGTCTCATTTGGATTGACGAAGCCACCCGGCAATGCCCACTTCCCTGCTTCGATATTCGGCTTTCCTTCGCTGTTTAGCATACTCCGCTGAATGAGCATAATTTTGAGCTCCATCTCGGGCGGTTTGAATTCTTTGATTGTAACAGGCACTATCGTAAATACAGCAATATCTGATGTATATCCATCTGGCGTTCGATATTGTTTGACATCATATTGATCTAAGGCCTCTTTGTTTGACACGATAAGCACAACCTTTTCTCTCTTTTAACAATTACCAATGTGTTAATTGTATAATACGAGTAATTCAACCTTTTGTCAACCTATATATTCCATGTTTTTAAAGACTCTTATACTAACTAATTTTGCGCAAATAAAGAGCCTCCTTTTTGGGGAGGCATCTTTCAAAGTTTCATGTCTCAACACGGTTATATGTATGGTTAAACCATTGTTACAAACTAAAAAAGACACCATTTAATAAACCATAAAC
>NZ_MAIS01000201.1:0-2216 GCF_001680695.1 Paenibacillus sp. KS1
AGTTCGGGCGGAAAGTTCCCCGATTCTCATGTTCAAATCCCCTTCATGAATGATTCTTTTTCATTATAAACCCTGACACTGGTGTTAAGGTCAACCACTAGTTGATGTAATGTATCCAAAATAGTTGTTTTACCAAGCTAATGGCCATCGTAAATGCTAAGCCACGTATGATAAATAATGTTATTTCCAATAAAATGATCAAAAGTTATACTTAGTGTCTGTGTCTAGTGAAATAGGAGATGAATGATAATATGGAACAATCCGAACTAGTAGAGAAGCTCATAAAAGAAGGTGACGTAGAACGTATTCGATTGCTTTTACAAGATGGATTAAACCCAAATCAGTCCGTGAGTTGTTATGATTCTTACTTAGAATGTGCTTTTGATTATGAACAAATTGAAATTGCAAGATTATTCATTGATTTTGGCACGCTACTCTCGAGTGATGTAATGGTCAATGCTGCTAGATGTGCAGATCGGAGTCTATTTGAATATTTGCTTTCTAAGGGTGCGGATATAAATGCAATTAATCATGTTGGACACTCTGCACTTAGCAGAGCTCTTGCATTCAACAATGAAACAGGTGCTTACGCTCTAATTGATTTAGGAATCGATTTAAGAATTACAGGTGAGAACACGCTCATCGATTGTGCTTATGACGGCAGAAAACATTTTATTGAACTTCTTGTAAGTAACGGTGTGGACATCAACTGTTACATAACGGATAGCCATTCATATTGTCATGGCGTTACACCCCTAATTGCTGCTGTGCAGGGTGAGCAATTAGAGACCGTTACATATTTCATTCAAAACGGGGCTGACACTACAATAACTGATCAATTAGGGTGCCGTGCATACAACTATTCAAGGATTTATAAATACGCTGAGTTAGAACAATATCTCAAGTTACAAGAGCCTTCCGAATATCATGACTATCAAAAACGAACGGAACAGCTAGTGAATAGTGGCTTGCCTAAAGAAGTTATTAAGGAATTAGGAACCGTAGAGAAGCGAATTGATTTTGAATCAGATAATTACAGCGAGTATCTTATTTTAGGTACCATTTTTGATGTTGTGCGTTTCGTGTATTATGACTATGAATTGTATAATCTCGTGTTAGAAGTAGATAATTATGACGCATTTGGCTTTTTCACATGGTGCCCAAGTTTGAACAAGTTTGTCAGTGTGGACATTGAACATGAGTGGGTATATATTTTGCATGATATGACTTGGGAAAGCTTCTTACGCAATCCGGGAATTTATATCGACCGTATTATTAATTTCGAGTATGATTCTGAAATCGAGACATAGGGAAGCGAGGAAGTCTATTTTTTAATTAGCGCTAATCCTAAGTTATGGGAATATTTTAGGCCATGAGTGAACGTGGCTTGTCTTAGAGAGGAGATAAAAAAATGATTGAATTACGAAAAATAACCGGGGATAACATAGATGAAGTAATAGCACTTGAAGTCGGAGAAAACCAGAAAGACTTTATAGAAACGACTAACCTCAGAAGCTTTGCAGAAGCGCATATGTTGAACGCAGATGGGATAGCGGCGGCTCCCATTGCCATTTATGCCAATGGAGTTGCGGTTGGATTTTTGATGTATATTTATGATACGTTGGATCATGAATCATTTGAAAATAAAGATTTTTACGGGAAGAAGAGCTATTTTATATGGCATATTATGATTGATAAGAGTTATCAAGGGAAAGGATATGGCAAACTTGCTTTTGAAAAAATGTTGATGGATATTGAAAATATGCCGTATGGGGAAGCAGAATATATAACCCTCTTTTATCGAACAAGTAATGTCAAAGCTAAAACATTATACGCATCATTTGGTTTTGTAGATACAGGCATCATTCAGAATAATTCGATGTTGGCAATTAAAAATCTAGATGAGAAAATAACAGAATCCATAGTAGAATAGGATCTCTCGGAAAGAAATGCAAGCTTTCAACGTCTTGACCCATAATAAACACAAATATTCAGAAGGAAAAATTTATTCCAAACCAACAGTTATGGCATTTGCGCAAATACAGCAAAACCTCCAGTTCCACATCGTGGGCTGGAGGTCTTATTGTTTTGAATGGTGATCCCTAAAAGGGCACCAAGTATCCTATTTAAATAAATTCAGCGTCGTAATGATGATCGGCATGGCAAACACGTCGATAAGAAAGGCGCCTACAATGGGAACGATCAGGTACGCTTTG
>NZ_MAIS01000265.1:0-905 GCF_001680695.1 Paenibacillus sp. KS1
TCCCGGGAGAGTAGGACGTCGCCAAGCAAAATAAAGTAGCCCACTGACCGTAATAAGTCGGTGGGCTATTTGTTGTCCACAAATCATCCACAATTACTAACCTCATACGGGGATAACTGTTAATGACAATACAATATTGGTTATCCACAAGTGTATAAGTTGTTATTTCTGCTAGATTATAGCACTCCATCCACATCAAGCTGTTGATACTTCATTATATCCGGGGACAATTCCATTTTCTTTTGTCAGGTTATCTGAAGTACCTAGGCTTCACTATTATTTCCTATGGAAATTCCAATGTTATTCACATATTCAAATGATGCGTTGCTTATTGATGCTTATTTCTGTAAATAGTCCAATGAGATCGGATGTGAAAAGGTGAATTGTGTTCAATGAAGGAATACAACATAATTGATTATTTTAAAGACAATTGAATTTAATTAGGATCGATGTCCTTTGAAATAGTAGAGTAAGTTTGGACGAATTCATATATTGAACCTACCAATTTAGAAGACTCCCATTTATTGAACCTATAGACGACTGTCATTATATCCGTTCTATATGAGTATCTTTTGAATATGTACTTCCCTAACATATATCGGAGTCGTCGTTATCTATAGAAGGGAAGCTGTCCGTTATCATGTCTTTAGCAGCACCGTATCTAATTGAAGCCATTGTGGGATGCTAATCAATAATCAGTGACCATTCTCTTGGTGGCTATCCAGTATAGGATGTTCTGTTGTATCCCAAAAATGTGCTTGCGCATTTCTAAAGTATGTGGTATATTATTATTCCTGCCTCACTAAGAGGTGGGCAACAACAAATGAAAACAACTTAAAAACAAGTTGAAAAAAAGTTATTGACTTCGAATGAACGAAGTGATAAGATATAAAAGTCGCCGCTGA
>NZ_MAIS01000356.1:0-305 GCF_001680695.1 Paenibacillus sp. KS1
CCCCCATAACACATTTGCATATTTGTCTCCTTCCACCCCCCAATCCATAAATATAATCTCCCCTCCCGTATCTGTAGGAATATTTACGGTTACAGTAACTTTTTCATGCCCCACTGGATGAAGAAATACTTTATAGAAGGAACGATTCTCATTCCAGTGATAAGTAGATTTCTCAGCAGTAAATCTCATCCCAAAATCTTCTGTTAATCGCTGTTCTGCTATTTTCTTCAATTCACTATGATCAAACGGCCCTCTAATTGCACAACGATAAAAAGTTAATGAAATGAGGACAAAGATCACGATAA
>NZ_MAIS01000226.1:0-1465 GCF_001680695.1 Paenibacillus sp. KS1
GCTTGGCGGCCAGCTTCTGATCGATTTGAATCTTCTTTCTCATTTGCTGCTGTTCGTGCTGTTGCGCTGCCTCGGCACCCGCAGGAATCGGCCCTGCCAAGGTAACCAACATACTGGATACGAGTAAAGATGCTAGAGCTGTTCTCTTCCAATTCATACTAAACCCTCCTATGTTCCACCCTACTTTTAAAGTTTTGAACGTTTTTTATTCGTAAAGTGGTGATCGCCTACAATGTATAACAATTTCATTCCTCTCTTTTGTGACATCATCTCTATTATTCTGAATGAAGATGGTTTCAAATAAAAAAATCCACCGACGCATAGAAGCCAGTGGATTATTTGATACGGAGTCAAAATATAATGAAATGGTTCGTTTGTAGGCGTTTAATGGGGTTTCGCTTCCAAATCGGCTGCATACTTAATGATCCCAGGAGCAGCAGCTCTTCCGACTCGAATGTACACGACCTTTTTATTTGCATCCAATGCCGCTCTTACATTCATGCCATTTTTCTTGGTGAAAGCAAAATCCTTTTCTGTTCCATCCCATTTCACGCTATATCCATTCATGTCGATATTAAATACTTTCTTCACTATTGGGGCGACCGCTTCTCTCGCCTCTTTTTCGGAAATGCCTTTATTTTCGCGTACTTGTTTTCCAAGCTCATTGTAGATACTATTGATTTTCCCTGTATTGGGATCTGCATAAATCGTAACTTTGCCATCATGGAACACCCATGTTATATTGGGTTTATTCTTTGAGATAATTGGCGATAAATCGACGCGAAGCTGAGCAGTCGTCATTTCAAACTTATTTGTAGAAACAGTTTGAGCAGCATCAACAACTGTTTTCAGCAGTTTCGGATCAAGCTCTTTCTTATCAAAGTCAATCGTGATATGACCGATATGTTCTGGTATGCCATCTAATTTGTGTAAGGAAGCGGAGAAATCCTTTCCTTTCAATTCGTACGTCTTCTCCTCTCTAACCTCTGCTTTTGACGTTTTTGAGAGTTTCTCATCCGTAAATTGGTGAATCACCTCAACTTCATTATCAAATGCATACTTCTTCTTTGGATATATCGCTTTCAACCACTTTAATACGTCTTCCTGTTCCTGCTTGCTGATTTGGTCAATAGTAGCGGTTTTGCCGCTTACCGTCCAGATAATCCCTGTATCATAATCAAATTGTAATGAATATTTACCATCTACAGATCGCACTTCTGTTATTTTAGATGCATTCTTATTATTGAAATCGAGCTTACCTACCTTTTGCAATTGCACGTCTTCTCCGGCAAATAATTTTACCGCTTGATTCAGCTTTTCCGTCCACTTCGGATCTATTTGAATTGTCCAGCGATCCAATTGCTGCTCTTGCGCAGCCCCTGCTCCTGCAGGAATTGGATCTGCCACGGCAACCAACATACTGGATACAAGCATTGATGCTAGAATTGCTTTTTTGATATTCATT
>NZ_MAIS01000365.1:0-289 GCF_001680695.1 Paenibacillus sp. KS1
ATGCTAGAATTGCTTTTTTGATATTCATTTTATTTCCCCCTATGTATGATTGTATGGATATTTATCTCTCAAATTATGCTATGCAATTCAATAACTCTTTCATATTCAAACCTTCCCTATTCAGAACCCACTTAACGCTCTGGCACCTGATGTTAAGAACACTATGTTCTTATTGGCGTCCAGTGCTACTCTCAATACGGGTTGTTTGTCTTTAATGAAGTAGTAATTTTTAAAGGTGCTGTCCCACTTCACTTCTAAATCCGCAATGTCCATATTGAATAATTCCTTG
>NZ_MAIS01000276.1:0-756 GCF_001680695.1 Paenibacillus sp. KS1
GGAGCCGAGGCTGCGCAAGGGCAGAAGCAAACGGATAATAAGAAGGTTCTAATTGACCAGAAGATGGCTGCCAAGCTGCAAAAGGCAATCAAACAATATGCAGGGAAAGAGATTAAGCTAAAGAATGTCGGCGAAAAGACAGAAGTTCATATGGCTGCAAAGGTTGAATCCGTAGACGGAAAGTATGCTATCCACTTTAATATTGAGGGCGGTAGAATATGGAGCATTGATGAAAAGGTCACAATTGATAAAATTAGTAAAGAGGATCAGGCGAAAGTCCTGAAAGTGTTGAAAGGGGCATATGCCAATAAAACATATGTCTATGATAAAGAAGTGATTATGCAGCGAGGGTATGATGGTGATAAAGAAAAGCTAGGTGCAAGTTTGTCGTATAAGCTGACAGGGAAGGACTTTGAGGTATATTTCTTCAAAGAGAATACTGCTAAAATGCCGAAAGATGCAGTTAGTGCGTTTACAATAAACTTCACCAAGGAAGAGCTGGATCCGAAGTTGTTGGAAACGGCAATCGAAGCAATAAAAACGGTATTCAATCATGATTTGGAAGTTACATCCGCTAATCTAAGACGCTTTACATGGACACTTGAAGATAAGAACGTAACGCTTGAAATAGAAGAGGGAAAAGTCACTAACGTATTTCATAAAACACGTAAAGCGGTAACGACCAACAAGGGGATTACGGAAAAGGATGCCAAAGAAGCGGTTGCTCCGCTTGCCAAGGAATTATTCAATATGGAC
>NZ_MAIS01000107.1:0-19530 GCF_001680695.1 Paenibacillus sp. KS1
TAGCAGCCAGAATGTTGGTTGCGGTGGCGGTGGCAAGAAGGAAGGGCCGTACGAGGGGACGGAAAGAGGTAGGGTAGATTTATTAAGAGAAAAATATTCACACCTCTCACCAAATGAACGCTCTGCTAGGTTACAGCAATTAGCAGAAGAAAATGCTCACCGAATACTTCAAGATTTGGAAAACTCCATAGCTAGAGCTCACTTTGTGGAGAGACATGGTGCTCAAACAACATTACAATCTCAATATGACCGTGCGGCACAAGGAATTAATCCTACTACAGGAGTAGTTGATACTGACAGGAGAGGAATACCTCGAATACCAACTGCTGCAACAAAGTTTTTAAGTCATAGAGATCAAGTAAACATGATTCAACGCGCACAACAAATTTTGGATAATGCTGGAGATCCTCTGAAAGCTCAAGAACCGATCATTTTTGATCATATAATCGGTTCAGGATATCAGCGAGGAACCTTGGATTATGGAACATCACGCTCTGGTCAGGTATTTTTCAATAGAAATAATCAACCGATTACTTCATTCCCGATATGGGAACGATAAATGATTTTTAATTTTCGCAAATTTTAAAGAATGCAAAAAATGAAAGGGAAAAGCTATTTATGAGTCTGAAACCTGATAGCATTGTAAGCCTATTAAAATTTCTTGATTATGATTTTTTAACTGATGAACAATTCGATAAAATTTGTGATTTAGATATAAATAATCAGGAAGAACAATTACAGGTGATAAGGACTGTACTTGTTCCAGAATATTACGGATTAAATGAGAAAGGGCAACAAAGCATGAAAAAGGTCCTAGAAATGTGCTTGGAAGAAAAAAACCCGAATTTGGATAGGGTTTTTGTCTCGATAACTATGCCTTTTAAAAGTGAAATCGTGGACTGGAAAGCTTTTTTTAAAAATATTTACAAGGAGCTATTTGGAGAAAAATAAGGACTAATTCTGGATTCCGCTCCTCGACTGGTTTTGTGAACACCCGTAGGATGGACACTTTTAAAATGTGTCTCTTTCCTGCGGGTTCTTTGTGTATATAAGATTTGCAACCACGATAGGCTACAATATCCTATAAGGGTGGAGCGCCAAGGCCTCTATGCGCGCGGTCATGAGTTTCTGGCGCAAGTGGCCCACTACTACCTAGACACACGGCGGCACATTATGAATCGGCTGGAGGCATCGTCAACAGCTACGTATACGAAGGAAAGTTTGGGGAGTTTAGGGATGATAAAATAATTTGATTTGGAACTGGAGGAAAGAAACAATGTATGATAAAGATTTAATCAGAGATCTTTTAATAGACTCCACACACAGTATACAAGAGGCGAACACTTTTTTTCAGGAAAGACTTAATGATAAGGCATTATTAGATATCCTAGTTGAGTTTGCATTAGACGATTATTCTAGTGACGCCTCAATGACGGCTTCTTACTGGATTTCGAACTTTCAGGAGAATTTACTGCTTACAATTGAGGAAAAATTATTAATACTCCAAGACTACGAATTGAATAATATTTCTGTACATGCATGGATTGCACTTGGAAAAATTAAATCCAAGAAAGGGTTAATATATTTAATAGAAAAAAGAATATCACCGAAGTTAAGTTGGGAAGCAGAAGCTTTAAAACATCATCTAAATGAATGTCTTAAAGATTAGGCAAGTACTTGAGGGAAGATGACAATGATTCTGAAGAAGCGAAGCGTTCACCATTGTGACCGATTTCTATCTCGTGAGATTAGAGAGTTTAATGAAACAAGAATTCAGGGAACAACAATGATCGTAGAACATTTTAGGGGTCGCCCTACTTTGTCTTTTAATGAAGTATCTCACTGCAAAACAGGTTTCGGAACATGTTAATTCTGGGACAATTGTAGGTTTAGGCTGGATCCCCGGGAACCTATATATTGAAAATCAGAAGTGGGTATCCAAATGAAGCGATGCTTGACTCTTCAGATTATGTGCTGAGGCTGGGAATTAATGTAGACGGAGAAGAAGTCTATTTTAGAGATCTCTATGATCTTATGGATTGGACTAATAAATGCCCGAATGACCAATCAATACAATTAGAAAATGGGAATTACCGTATTACGGTTTACAGTGATTTACCGTATTCAGGATTTCGAGGAGATGGCCAAGAGATTTATCTTTACTTCGAAAAATTAGATGTTTTCCCTGCAATAAAATATAACGGTGTACCGACATTAGAGTAACAGGCTTCTAAAAAACTATTTAGAGTTTCTTCACAATAACTAACAGTTCAATAGATTATGAAAATAGAGACTAAGGTAGGTCTTCTCTCACCAAGGAAAACTCGACTATTTTCCCTCCTGGAAGACAGAATTGTAGGTATATTGTTATATTTAATCATCTGATCAAATGGTCAAAAGACTCATATGGTGATATATTTAGACAATATAATAGAGGAGGGAAATTGAGGATGAAGATGAAATCAATTGTAGTTCTAGTGCTCTCGGGCCTATTAGCATTTACGATTACAGGATGCAGCGGCAGTAACGAATCTAATCCATCTACTCAGGAACTAGAGAAGAAGATTGCTGCATTGGAGAAAGAGAACACCGAGCTTAAAGAAAAATTGAAGGCGGACGGGGAAACTGCAAAGGAACAGAGTGAGCCTGCCGACAAAGCGGATAAAGCACCTGAAGCAGCAAACCAAACGATTGAAGTGAACAAAGCGAAAACGATTGATGGCTTTGCTGAGCTGACAATTACGGGCGCTAAATTTGCCAACAAAATTGTACCATCAAAACCAGATAGCTTTTACACTTACTATGAAGTGAAGGATACCGCAAATACATATTTCGACGTTGTCATTAAGGTGAAGAGCTTGCTGACAACCGGCAAGGGATCGAACGAGTTTGTTTCCGTGAAGGTAGTGTATGACGATAAGTATGAATATGATCCGTTCACAACGATTGAGAAAAACGGCGGAAGCGACTTCACGTATACGAATATTACGGAGATTGAACCTTTGAAGACAGGCACATTGCACTATATTGCGGAGGTTCCTGCAGGGGTCGCAAAGGATAAAAAGCCGATTAAGGTCATCATCTCATGCAATGGGGAAGAATATACCTATACATATCGGTAAAACCGTGATCATTTCGTTTACAGCAGTCAATGTTAACCCGTTAGAAGCTCCCAATCCGGCAGGATTAGCATTTGCTGCTGATATCAATAATATTGATTAACAAAGTGCTTCCCCTATAGATCTAACAATCTATAAGGGGCAAGCTCTTATTTATATTCAGAATGAATATCATCATTGGGAGGGAAATAATTTTCATATTGACAATTTGTAAGCGTATACAATAAACTATCTCCAACAAGACTTTGTTAATAATTTTAACTAACTTAGATTGTGGAGGGAGGATGACGGATTGATTGGCAGAGGCCAGACGGGAAACGCAAAATTGGTGAAGCATATTAACCGTGAGGGAATCCTCCATCAATTACGCGATAATCCTCGGGTTTCGAGAGCCGATTTGGCGAAGTTAACAGAGTTAAGCCGGCCATGCGTCTCAGCGCTCGTCGATGAGATGATTATGGAAGGCTTGATCAGCGAGGTCGGATACGGTGAATCGAAGGGCGGCAGGAAGCCGATTCTTCTGGAATATAACTTTGATGCGTATGGTGTCATTGGCGCAGTATTCGAAGGAAGCACTTTGCAATTGGCGATTGCGAACCTGAAGGGGGAGCTGCTCGTCTCGCGCACGACGAATTTGCCGCATCCTATGGATGGCGAGATGGCAATTCGCAGCATTGAACAGGGATTGGACACCCTTCTCACTGCCAGCGGGTTTCCGAAGGAACGGCTGCTTGGCATGGGTCTGGGACTTCCCGGAATTACGCAGCGCAGTGCAGGAACGGTCAGCTACGCTCCCAGCACAGGTTGGATGGGGCTGCCGGTACAGAAGGAAATTGAAGAAGTACTGGGATTGCCTGTCGTTATCGAGAACGACGTGAATCTGATGACGCTGGGCGAATTTCATAAAGGCATCGGTGTCGGCCACTCCAATCTCGTCTATATGTACGCGGGAACAGGAATCGGCGCAGGCATGATTATAGACGGACAGCTGTATCGGGGAGCCAATGAGGCAAGCGGTGAGATCGGCTATATGATGATTGGCCCAATCGGCAATCAGGTCAAAGGCGAGTATGGGGTGTTCGAGCGCAACTACTCGGTGAGAGCCATCTACGAGAAAGCCATTCGCATTCTCCCATCCATCGGCCCAGACAGAAGCATTATTCAGCAGATTGTTGAGCTGGCCAACGTCGGCAGCGACGAGGCTCAAAGGCTATTCGACGATATATGCCGGCACTGGACTTATGGGATCGCCAATGTCACGAGCGTCATGGATCCGGCACTGCTCATCCTTAGCGGTGAAATGCTGCATATCGGGGACGAAGGCATTCGCAAAATACAATATTGGCTGAATGAATGGGTTCCATCTGTACCCATCATTAAGATGGCCACACTTGGCGATCAGGCGGGCTTGATAGGAGCCATTCACTGTACATTGGAGGCTTTCCCCTCCACGGCTAAATTTCAAAGGTAAACAATGATTTTTTCTCCAGCATGAATTGCTTCTCAGACAATGACAATTACGGATGTGCCTATATTCGCAACCAGCACAATACCGTCAGGTCAATTCTTCTACAGCGCAGAATCCAACAAGATAGATGCAGCTGCTCACACACGACAACAATTATGGAGTTCTACTACTCACGATTGATACTCACACGACAAATTCAACCTACACATCTTTCACATCAAATACAACGAATATACTCAAAATCGTACGACAATCACAATTACAATCACACTACACTCATACCACACTCATCAGATAGTAAAATGTTAATCATTTCACTATAGCAGCACAGAACGAGTCATAGCTAATTTTTTTTCACGATATCATCTCAGAACGATATAGAACTGTATGCAATTCCATAGTGGCAAACCGTACATAGCATAACGATTTCCTGCAACACAATGACCAAGTATATACGGATGTTTAGTTGGTCTAAGTAAGGGCTATTGTTCTGAACGTCAGCATAGCTTTGATCCATATAACCAACGAACGGGCTGTTGTTGAAGGACTACTACGTTGTTGCGGGATGCTGCATAGGAACATATCAACTCAGATTCATTTCGTCTATTGAAGATGAATTCATCCGATACAGCGCGAAACACGAATCAAAAATTTATGGTAGGGGGAACGTCATGAAGCAGGTAAAGGGGAAAGCAAAAACATGGTTGATGAGCTCTATGCTTGTCCTTGCGATGCTGGCAGTGACTGCTTGTGGAGGCGGCGGTGGGACTGCATCTGAGGGCGGTCAGCAATCCGGGGAGAAGTCATCATCGGGTAAAGAAAAGCTGGTTATCTACACAGCGAGAGACAAGAACGTCGTCGATGAGATTATCCCAAAATTTGAGGCGAAATACCCGAACATGGAAGTCGAAGTGCTCACGATGGGCGCACAGCAAATCTTGGAGCGCGTACGTGGGGAGAAGGCGAATCCACAAGCGGACTTCTGGTGGGGCGGCACACAGTCGTCACTGATGACTGCGGCAGATGAAGACCTGCTGGAAAGCGTGAAGCCAAGCTTCGCGGACAGCATTCCGGCATTGTACAAAGACAGTCAAGACCGCTGGTATGGGGAAATGCTGCTGCCTGAGGTCATTATGTACAATTCTCACGCGCTGAAACAAGAAGATGCACCGAAAGATTGGGACGATCTCCTTGATCCGAAATACAAGGACAAAATCATCATTCGCGGGGTGCTTGCTTCCGGAACGATGAGAACGATCTATTCTTCCATGATTTATAAGCAGGATGCGAGTGATCCAACGAAGGGCTTCGACTGGCTGAAGAAGCTGGATGCCAACACGAAGGAATACGCACAGGATCCGACTAACCTGTATTTGAAGCTGGCTCGTGAGGAAGGCACATTGTCCCTATGGAACCTGCAGGACATTATGATTCAGAAGGAATTGCAGAAGCAGCCGTTCGACTTTATCTATCCGGCCAGCGGTGCGCCAATCCTAGTTGATGGCGTCGGTGTCGTGAAGGGTGCGAAAAATAAGGAGTCGGCAATGAAGTTCTATGAATTCCTCTTCGACTCTAATTTGCGGGTAGAGCTCGCGGATAAGCTGTTCCAGATTCCAACACGGACAGACATCAGCAAGGATACGCTTCCTGCTTGGCTGAAGGGGTTGGAGCTGAAGCCGCTTGACATTGATTGGACGGTAATGGCACAGAAGGAAAAAGAGTGGATGCAGCATTGGGATGAGAACATCAAGGGGAAAGGCGCAAAATAATAGGCTCAGGCGGAGGCAATGTCCTCCGCCTGATTATGATCATTTCAGAGGCAGGAGGGAGCCAGCTTGATAGAGGTAGCACTAGATCATGTTAGCAAGCAATTCGGGAACGTCAAGGGAGTTACCGACGTAAACATCCGGATTCAACCGGGTGAATTCTTCACCTTCCTCGGCCCTAGCGGCTGCGGCAAAACGACGACACTGCGGATGATTGCAGGATTTTATTTTCCAAGCGAAGGCCGAATCGTGTTCGGCGATCAAGATGTCACGACACTCCCACCGAATAAGCGCAATACCGGCATGGTTTTTCAGAATTATGCTTTATTTCCGCACATGACTGTATTTGAAAATGTCGCATTTGGTTTGCAGGTGCGCAAGGTTCCAAAGTCAGAAATGATAGAGCGCGCCCATCGCGCGCTGAAGCAGGTTCACTTGGATGGGTATGGAAGCCGTAGAATTGACCAATTGTCCGGCGGACAGCAGCAGCGGGTTGCCTTGGCTCGTGCACTCGTGATAGAGCCGAAAATACTGCTTCTCGATGAGCCATTGTCCAATTTGGATGCGAAGCTCCGCGAGGAGACAAGGATCGAAATTAAGAGACTTCAATTAGAGCTGGGAATTACAACGATATAC
Organism: Paenibacillus sp. KS1; assembly: GCF_001680695.1. Lineage (NCBI taxonomy): Bacteria > Bacillati > Bacillota > Bacilli > Caryophanales > Paenibacillaceae > Paenibacillus > Paenibacillus sp. KS1. The sequence goes on from NZ_MAIS01000107.1 coordinate 6,990, forward strand.
GTCACCCATGATCAGGCAGAGGCGATGGCGATGTCTGACCGCATTATGGTCATGCAGGGCGGGGTTGTACAGCAGATTGGAAGTCCTGAAGAAATATATAATCGACCCGTTAATCGATTTGTCGCCTCCTTCATTGGCGAGTCGAACCTGTGGGAAGGAACGGTGGAACGAATCGAAGATGGCGAAGCCATCATTCGCATAGCGCCAGACCTTCGTTTAAGAGGGCTTACAGCGAATGCTTCTGCCGACTGTTCACTGGAAGCAGGCAAGAAGGTATCACTGTCGATTCGTCCTGAATCGATTCGGGAGGCTGGCGGAGAAGAGACGGGGGACAATATCGTTACAGGCAGTGTAGTCATTTCTGAATTTACAGGAGTTAGCGTGAACTATGTGTCGCAGGTGGCGGATCAGCAGTTGAAGGCGATGTTCGTCAATCAAGGGCATCGGGTTCGCGGACGAGGGGAAGCAATCTCCCTGTTCATTCCGAAAGAAAGCATTTACTTCTTAGGATAGAGAGGGGATGAATGATGATAACGAACACACCTAACGCGCCACGGCCATCGAAGCCACGCATGGGCTTGCCCCGCCGCTCGGGGCCCATTACGCAATCGCCTTACTTCGTCTATGTGCTCGTAGCGCCGCTTTTTCTCATACTGTTGGCATATGTCGTTTATCCACTATTTCAAACATTCGTACAAAGTATTCAAGTCGAGGACCAATTCTCGCTTACGAACTACGCGCGATTTTTCAGCTTCGAGCATACATCTAATCTGGAGGCACTGTGGACCAGCATTTATATTTCCGTCTTAAGTGTGATTACGTGTGCAATCGTGGGTGTAGCCATGGCATTTCTGTTGGAACGCTACGAATTTCCCGGCAGGAAGGTGCTTGCTGTCCTCGTTCTCGTTCCAATGGCACTGCCTCCGCTTGTTGGCGTACTGTCGTTCACGTTCTTGTATGGCGAGAGCGGTATCATTCCACGGGCGCTTAAGGAACTGCTTCATCTCGAACAAGTACCCTTTTATTTAAAAGGGATCTGGGGCGTTCTGGTCGTACATACGTTTACGATGTATACCTATTTCTATATGACGGCGTCGTCTGCGATTCGGGGTCTAGATCCTTCGCTTGAAGAAGCAGCCGCAAGTTTAGGAGCAGGCAGATTGTACATCTGGCGGCGAGTAATTCTGCCGATGCTGACTCCAGCGCTTGTGGCCTCGTCACTGCTTGTATTCATGATTGCGATGGCATCATATACAGCTCCGCTTATCTTCGGCATCGAACGGACGATGACGATGCAGATTTATTTGTCGCGTACGAATGGCAATTTGGATATGGCTGCTGCACAGTCGACGATTCTATCGGTTGTGTCGATTGTTTTCTTGCTCGTGATGCGCTGGTATCAAGGGCTGCGCAACTACCAGAACATGAGCAAGGGCATCAGTGTCCATCGCACAGAGGTCAAGAGTGCGGTCGGCAAATATGTTGCGATGATTTTGTCCATTATCGGCGTCATTATTTTGCTGCTTCCCATCTTCGTGCTGGTGTTGATTTCATTGTCTACGAACGGCACTTGGACGACGCAAGTATTGCCGCCTGAATATACATTTGAGCATTATATCAAGCTGTTCACGGACAGCAAAACATGGCGGCCTATTGCAAACAGCTTCCAGATGAGCTTCGTCGCAACAATTGGGAATGTCATCTTCGGCGTGGCAGCTGCTTATGCGATGGTTCGCTTGAAGTTTAAAGGGAAAACGCTGCTTGATGTCTTAATTATGCTCCCATGGGCGCTGCCGGGTACTGTCGTTGCGGTCAACTTGATTGCGGCCTTCAGCGAGCCCAATGTATTCAGCTTCAATCAAGTGCTGATCGGTAGTTTCTGGATTTTGCCGCTAGCTTACTTCGTGCGCCACCTGCCGCTCGTGTTCCGTTCTACTTCGGCAACCTTAGTGCAGATGGATGCTTCTGTGGAGGAGGCGGCACGCAATCTAGGCGCATCGTGGTGGTACAGCTTCCGCAGAGTTGTGTTCCCGATGGCATTAAGCGGGATATTGGCGGGTACGCTGCTCGCCTTTGTGCAGGGGATTGGGGAATTCGTATCCTCCATTCTGCTCTTTACTGCCAAGAGCACGCCGCTGTCGGTCGAAATCTTCCAACGGATGTATTCATTCGAATTCGGCACGGCTTGTGCATATGGTGTTCTTCAAATTGCATTGATCATCATCGTACTGTTCGTATCCCGCAAAATAACGGGCGACAACACGGCTATATAATCATTGGTCATTGCGTGGGAACCGCCTAGGGGTTCATCAACCACGTTATGATATACAGCTGGAAAATGGCCATTTCCAGCTGAATAACTATTCCACCATTCGAGGAGGGATTTGATGATCAAAGGTAAGTCGGCCTCAAAGTTCTGTTCCATCGTATTAAGCGTTGTATTGGGAAGCAGTGTACTGCTGTCCACGCAAGCCGAGACCGTATCAGCGGATCGGGGGATTGTTGATTTATGGAAGTCAATCAAGCCGCTGACGACGATCGCAAGTGCGATGAACACGGGAGCTCACCCTGATGATGAGCACAGCGCGACATTGGCGTACCTTTCCCTGGGAAGAGGAGTCAATACGTCAAGCGTGATCGCTGTGAGAGGAGAAGGCGGACAGAACGAGATTGGAAGTGAGCTCGGAGCGGGCCTTGGGGTCATACGAACTCGGGAACTGCAGGAAGCATCCAAGATCACGAATGTGACATTGGGAATGCTCGGCGAGCAGCTTAATGATCCAATCTTCGACTTCGGGTTCTCGAAGAGTGTAGAGGAAACGCTGGAGAAATGGGGGGAATCTGTTGCGTACGAGCGCTTAATTCGCAAAATACGCGAGCTTCGCCCAGATGTCATCATTCCTGCATTCTTGAATGAAAACTCTACACATGGTCATCATCGGACGATTAACGTGCTTACGGTGCGTGCGTTCAAGGACGCAGCGAATCCTGAAGTATATCCTGAGCACCTGAAGCAGGGGCTTCAGCCATGGCAGATCAAGAAGCTGTATTTGCCAGCGAATAACAAGGATTACACCGTGAGAGCGCCAATTGGGGAGTACAACTCCATCTATGGGGCCTCTTACCTGCAGCTTGGGGAAGAGTCGCGCTTCATGCACAAGAGCCAAGGGATGGGAAGAGTGTATGACGAAGGGCCTGCTCAGGGGGACAGCTACTATAAGCTTGACCTGAGCACGGTAAAGACGAAGGAGAAGGAGCAAGACCTCTTCGACGGCATCGCATTCACCTTTGCAGATTTGGCGAAAGAAATTAGTGTGAAGGGCAAGGAAAATAAGATTGCGAAGGATTTGCAAGCTCTGCAGCAGGATGCAGACAGGATTGTAGCGGCTTACCCAAGCTTCGCCAATGTCTTGAAGGAAGTCCACGGCATGAAGGCAGACGTTCAGACTGCACTTGCCGATGTGAAGAAATCCAGCTTGGATGCAGCGGCGAAGGAGGATTTGCTCCATCGCCTTCATGTGAAGGAAGAGCAGTTGAACAAGGCGAGTATGGAAGCGGCATCTGTCGTGGTGAAGGTTAAGCCAGATGCCAACGAACTTGTGGCTGGACAATCGACGAAGGTAACCGTAACGGCATTTAATGGCGGTTCTACGAAATTAGACAACGTGAAGCTTAGCCTGAACGTGCCTGCTGGATGGACAGCGGCGCCTGTGGACGCGACAAGCTTTGGGCAGCTTGGCTATAACGAGACAGCTTCAGCTGTATTCGAGGTCAAGGTTCCGGCAGATGCACCGTTATTCAAGCCATACGAAGCTTCGGTATTCAACGCGAAGGTAGTATATGAAGCATTCCGTACCGTGACGTCCTTGCAGGAGACACCGCAAAATGCAGTGGCGGTACTGCCTCCGTACTCGATGACGCTCAGCCCGAGCGCTACGATTCTGAATACGCTCAAGCCAGGCGAGCCAATCCCGGTGAAAGTAACGGTGAAGAATTATACGCCAGGAGCATCCAAGGCGTCGATTGCACTGCAAGTTCCACAGGGCTGGACAGCCGAGCCTGCTGCAGAGGAGATTAGCTTTGCAGCGAAGGGGGAGACAAAGTCTGTTGCTTTCTCAGTTAAGGCAGCGTCTAACGTAAACCCAGGAAAGTTCACGATTACAGCGGTTGCGAAGAACGGCGATGTACAGAGCATGCACGGGACGCAGGTTATTCAATACCCGCACATCGGGAAGACCTACATCGTGCAGCCGGCAGAGCTTCAGATTCAAGCCTTCGACTTGAAGACACCAGAGAAGTGGAAGGTCGGCTATGTGTCTAGCGGCTTTGATAATATCGATCAATATTTGCGTCAAGTAGGCGTCAACGTGGTCAATTTGGATGCGAAGGAAATTGAGTCGGGAGATCTCTCTCAGTACAACGCAATTGTGCTTGGCATTCGTGCCTATGCGTTCCGTCCAGAATTGATTCCGAGCAACCAGCGTTTATTGAATTATGTGAAGAACGGCGGCAATCTGGTCGTTCAGTATCATAAGCCAGAGGATAAATGGTCGCCAGATCTCGCGCCGTATCCAATTAAGATTGGCTCGCCGCTCATTCAATGGCGGGTAACGGACGAGAATTCCAAAGTCACAACACTTGCACCGGAGCATCCAATGTTCAACGCTCCGAATAAGATTACAGATCAGGATTGGAACAATTGGATTCAAGATCGTTCGGCTTATAACCCTTCGGAGTGGGGCAAGGAGTATACGGAGCTCATTTCCAACGGCGATCCGGGCGAGAAGGAGTTCACAGGCACATTCCTGACTGCGAACTACGGCAAGGGTGTATATACGTACAGTTCACTCGTGTGGTATCGCGAGATTCCGGCATTGGTTCCGGGATCGATCCGCATGTTCGTGAACATGATCAGTCAGCATCAATAATGGCATTACTTAGTCGCAATTGTTCAGTTGGATAGATTCATCTAGATTCATCAAGTGCCTTGCACATCAGAACATCGGTGGGGGGCTCCTTCGGGACGTCTCCCCAATCGATGGAGAAGCGGAGGTATAAGGAGTATATGAATGTAATCGGAGTTCACGGACGGGAGCTAGATCAAGTGATCGGGAATACACAGTTCGCCGTTGTCCCTCTCGGATCAGTCGAATACCATGGCCCACATTCTCCACTCGGGACAGATATCATATTGGCGGAAGGCTTCGCTTGGAGGATTGAACCCTCCCTTCAGCCGCTCGTGTATCCAGCAGTTCCGTTCTCAGCATGCCCGGGGAAGACACAGCATTATCCTGGAACGATCTCGGTTCGTCCTTCCATTTATATCGATTATCTTACCGATGTTGTTCTGGGGATATGCAGGCTTGGAATCCGCAATATTGTCCTGCTGAACGCTCATGATGCCAATATGGGGCCTTCCCGAACCGTTGCTGAATCCGTGACCGGAGCCTACACGGACGCCAGCTTCCTTCTTATTAATTGGTGGCAGATGGCGAGTGTTGAGTTCACGCAGCAGAACGGCTTATTCGGGGGGCAGGCTGGAAGAGGGCATGGCGGGCCTTATGAGATGTCAGCCGTGAAGGCGCTGCGCCCAGACCTGGTATCGGTGCAGGATACGGACTTGGAATTAGATTCGTGCCCTCCTTTATCTTCGCTGCCATATGTACTTGTGGAAGGATCCCCTCTGGGATGGGATGGATATACCGGACATATTCGTAAGACCTCCATGGAAGCGGGGCATTTGATCGTTGAAGAAGCAAGCCGGAATATGAACCAGTTGATTCAAAAATGGCTGGATATGAGAATGAAGTCGAACAAGGAGGCTTACTAAGCTATGGGATATCGTGAGAAATGGATGGAAACGGAAGGGACTACTTTCCCCGGCAAGACCTATACGGAGGTTGTGCTTGAGCCTGCATTTAATGAAGCGAAGACTCATCTGCTCGGCCCGATGATGGCAATCAATAAGGCACATCTAATCATGCTGGAGAAGCAGGAGCTTATTACGCATGAGCAAGCGGAGACCATTGCGCAAGCCATCCGTGCTCTTGACCTTGAAGCGCTTAAGCAAGCAAGCTATACTGGTCAGTTTGAAGATTTGTTCTTTCAGGTGGAGCATCAGCTGCTAGAGCATGCCGGCGACATTGCTGGCAACCTGCACTTGGCCCGGAGCCGCAATGATATGGGGATTGCAATCTATCGAATGGTGCTGCGGGAGAAGCTGATCGCCACGTTGTCTTCGGCACTCCTGCTCAATGAACAGCTGTTGCTGTTCGCGAAGGAGCATCAGGATACGCTCATGATCGGCTATACACATACGCAGCAGGCGCAGCCAACGACACTCGCACATTACTTCATGGCCGTCGTAGATTCACTTAACCGCGATATTCGGCGAATGATTGCGGCCTACAAGAACTGCAATCGGAGCAGCATGGGGGCTGCGGCGCTCACAACATCAGGCTTTGCGGTTAGCAGGGAGCAGATGATGGAGCTGCTCGCATTCGACGAGCTTATCGATAACTCCTATGATGCAATCGGGGGAGCCGACTACTTGGGCGAAGTAGCGACAGCGATCCAGCTCGCGGCGATCAATCTGGGCCGTGTCGTTCAGGATATGCTGCTGTGGTGCACACAAGAGTTCGGCGCGCTTAAGGTAGCTGCACCTTATGTACAGATTAGCTCTATCATGCCGCAGAAGCGCAATCCCGTGTCGTTCGAGCATATGCGGGCTCTATTGTCGAGCTGCGTAGGCAATACGAATACGGTGCTGTCGATGATTCATAATACGCCATTCGGAGACATCGTCGATACGGAAGATGATATGCAGCCTTATGCGTGGAGAAGTCTTGCGATTATGGATAAAATGTACCGCTTGTTCGCTGCGGTCATCGGTACAATGGACGTCAACAAGGAGATGCTGCGTGAACGGACGCAGGGCAGCTTCGCAACCGTAACGGAGCTTGCGGATACACTTGTTCGAGTCGATGGCTTATCCTTCCGCAAGGCTCATCATATTGTCAGCGATGTCGTGAAGCATTCCTTGGCGCAAGGGTTGGCGGCCAATGAGATCACACTGTCTATTGTCAATGAGAGCGCCCGTCAACATATTGGTAGGGTTACATCGCTCACAGAGCAGACGCTGCGTGAAGCGCTAGACCCGGTGCATTTCGTCGAGATTCGTTCCTTGCCGGGCGGGCCGAGTCCGAAGGAGATCAGCCGCATGATCGAAGTGCGCATGAAGGATCACAGCGGATTTGCGAGCTGGCTGGGACAAGTGGAAGGCAGCATACAGGCAGCAATGAAGCATCTGGATCAAGTCATAACAGAGTGGAGCGGGTGTTGATGGGAACCTACAGCATTCCTCTGCTTGCGGTTGATGGTGGAGGTACGAAATGTCTCGTTAGGCTGCTCGATAGTGAAGGAACTACGCTTGGGGAGGGTAAGGGAGGATCTTCGAACTATCAGGGAGTCGGTGTGGATGAAGTTGTACGAGCGCTGTCTCAAGGGATTGAAGCGGCGCTGCGTGACTACTGCCGCAAGCAGGAGTGTAGTGCGACTTATGAGGCAATTGCAATCGAATGTGCCGTATTTGCACTTGCTGGATTAGATACGGAGCATGACCGTCATATCATCACGGGCCTTGTACACGAGGTATTGAAGCTGCTGCGTATTGAGGCAGAACATGTCATTGTGGAAAATGATGGCTATGCTGCCTTGCTCGGAGCGACAGGAGGGCAGCCAGGGTTGTTGGTGATTGCCGGGACAGGCTCCATAATATTCGGAATGAATGCTTACGGACTGACCGCAAGAGCTGGGGGCTGGGGCCATCGGATCGGAGACGAGGGGAGCGGGTACTGGATCGGCAAGGAAGCATTGCGAGCAATCATGAAGGGGTATGATGGCAGAGAAGAACGAACGAGACTCGGGGAATGGATTCTGCTTCATCTTGGATTGAGCAATGAAGAAGAACTGTATAATTGGACGTACGGCGAAGAGTATTCCGTTGATAGGGTAAGTGGACTGGCTGAAGTTGTAACCCGCGCTGCCATTGCCGGCAATCGGGAAGCGTCACGAATTCTCGTAGCGGCAGGTGATGAATTATTTCATGGTGCAGCAGCAGTCATGAACCACTTGTCCTTGGTGGATACTCCGTTTACAATGATTCTACAGGGTGGTGTTCTGCGACATGAGGGACACGTTCGCAATCGCCTTATGCATAAGATAGAAGCATATGCACCGAAGGTATCCTTTCATGAAGCATGCAAGGAGCCTATTGACGGCGTAGCTTCTATGGGTGTTGCCTATTTGCAGAAGAAGATGCTTGCCCGAACATAGGAAGATTTGAACAGCAAGGGGCTGAAGGAACATGAAGAAAAGATGGCTATTCGTTTTCGCCCATCCCGACGATGAGACCTTCGCAGCGGGTGGGACGATTGCCAAGCTTAGCAGTACAGGTCATGAGGTATATTTGGCATGCGCCACATCGGGATGCAAGGGGAAATCCGGCGAATTCCATTTTTCTTCCCGCGAAGAACTTGCCCGGTTTAGAGAACAGGAGATGCGCAGTGCCTGCTCGATTTTGGGTGTAGCCGATATTACGCTGTATCTTTATCCTGACGGCGGACTGCAGGAGATAGAGCCGAGGAAGTTGGCGGAGCGTATCGCTTCGACGATTGTGGAGCTGCGGCCGGACGCAATCGTGACCTTTCCGCCTGATGGAGTCACAGGACATCCCGACCATATCGCGATATCCGCAGCGACGCTTATGGCGGCGGAACTGGCGGAGGCGCATTATCCAGTGGATAAGCAGCCATCGCTCTATTATACGTCAATCCCGCATTATTACGATTACTGCAAGGATTCGGGTCCGAAGGACAAGTGCCCCATTTCAGCACGGATTGATATTAGCGATTATCGCGGGCATAAAGGGAAGGCGCTTCAGGCGTATCGCAGCCAGATTTACTCCGTGAACCGCGCCTATCCAGGCGTTATGGAGGATGATTTTTCCGTCATTTGCAATTATGAATTTTATACGTTAGTTCGCGAGAACGGTCAGCCTAGACAGGAGAAGAAGGCTCTGCCGCTGGATGAGCTGCCGATGCTGGATTTGATTGACTAAAGTCTAGGATCTGTATTGAGCTTGAATCTAATGTGATTGGCGGTATGAGGAATATTCAGGTTGTCGATGATTACATGTAGAGCATGGAACGATAAAAATGGCAAGGAGGTTGCGTGGAGTGACTAGACCTGATGAAAATTGCACCTATTCCTATCAAGATTGGTTGACATGGGAAGGAGCATGGGAACTAATTCATGGTAAAGCATACAATATGACGCCATCTCCAAACTCAACCCATCAGTTTATTGTCGGCGAGCTCTATTATGCGCTTCGCTCCTTTTTCCAAAATCGAAAGTGCTATGTGTTCGTAGCACCGCTTGATGTCATGTTCAGTGAGCATTCGGATTATGATTCTCCGGAGCATGTTGTACAACCGGACATCTCGGTCGTATGTGCGAAGGAACAAGTATCGAAGCAGGGCTGTCACGGTGCTCCGAGCTTACTTGTTGAGGTACTATCTCCTTCGACAGCCTTGAAGGACTTCAATGAGAAGTTCAACTTGTATCAGAAGTATGGTGTTCAGGAATATTGGATTGTCGATCCCGGAAACCGTACCGTTCATGTGAACACCTTGCAGGAAGGTGTGTACTCCATTCGCAGCACGTATACAGAGCAGGATATCGTTCAGTCGATTCTTTTCCGTGAACTTCAGATTCCATTGCATCAACTATTCAGCATATAGATGATCACAATACAAGAAGCTGGTCCCCTTGAATACAGGAGGGCCAGCTTCTTTGACTTAGCGGGATTATTTCAAACCTCTAAATAAACTTCCGTGATACCTTCTTGCCATCGTAGGTGAACAGGACCTGCTTGTCATCGACGGTCGTCTCGACGTGAACCGGCTTGCCCCACAGGGTATATACATAAGGCAGGGTACGTTCGACGTATTTCAAATCCAGCTCCACGGCTTCATATTGGTGTACGAGATAAAGCTCGCCGGAGCGCTGGTAGTCGCCATCCTCAACTGTAATGTAGGGGAAGCCGCCGTTGACGCGTGAATAGACGAGCTGATCACGGATGTTCTCCCACGACTTGTCGGTAATTTTCCACTCCGGCCCCTTTTTCTCAAAGATGTACAGATCCAGCTCCTCGGTCAGCTTCTTCGTCAAATAATTGCGAAGGAATGACTGATCCGATTCCAGTTCACGCACTTCAAATATTTTGGCCCGGCCCTGACCAGATTGACGTCCATACCGCTCTTGCTCTTCCTTCGTTGGCTCATCCCAGCGCTTCTCAATATCCTCGAACAGTTTGATGCCAAGGTAATAAGGGTTCAAGCTATGACGCGATGGCTGTACGACAGAACTGTTCAGCTTTGCATACTCGACTGTTTCTTCGCTAGTAAGATCCAGCTCACGTATAATCCGCTGATGCCAATAGGAAGCCCAGCCCTCGTTCATAATCTTCGTCTCGATCTGCGGCCAGAAATAGAGCATCTCGTCGCGCAGCATGGACATAATATCGCGCTGCCAATCTTCAAGAACAGGCGAGAATTGCTGAATGAACCAGATGATATCCTTCTCCGGCTCCGGTGGGAAGGGGCGATTGGCCATGTCATGCAGGCTGAACTTGGATGACTTGGAGGCTTGGCTTCGTTTGTCTAACTCCCACAAGTCATCATACCGTCCTGGCTCGCTTGGCTGTGCCTCTCGCAGCTCGCGGAGCTTCGCCTCCATATAGCGTTCCTTATCCAGATTGCGCGGCTTGATGACATTTGGATCGATATGCTCCTGAATGCCGAGTACAGCGTCGATGAAGCTCTCGACCGCCTGGGTTCCATACTCCATTTCATATTGATTGACACGTTCAGCCGTGACGGACATGCTGTCTACCATATTGCGGTTCGTGGCTGAGAACCGGGCGTTATTTTTGAAGAAGTCACAGTGGGCAAGCACATGCGCTACGATCAACTTGTTTTGGATAAGTGAATTGCCTTCCAGCAGGAAGGCGTAGCATGGATTGGAATTAATGACGAGCTCGTAGATTTTGCTTAACCCGAAGTCGTATTGCATTTTCATCTTGTGAAAAGTCTTGCCGAAGCTCCAGTGGCTGAAACGTGTGGGCATACCGTATGCTCCAAAGGTATAAATGATGTCGGCCGGGCAGATTTCATATCGCATCGGATAGAAATCGAGCCCGAAGCCTTCGGCGATTTCGGTAATTTCGTCGATGGCATACTCCAGCTCCTGCATGTTATTTGCACTCATGTACGGCTACCTCCCGGCTGTTTTTTGAAAAAGTGCTTCAGCGCCCGGTACACCTCTCCCTTTTCCTTAATGACGTAGTGCATAAAGTTGGGCAGCTGGATATTGCGGTAAGCCGACATTAGGGTGCTGCTGCGGTTGTATTGGTTTACCTCACCGTATCCGAACATGTTGGCCTTCTTTAATATTTGGCCAATAAGCTTCACACAGCGATCGTTATCGCTCGTCAAGTTGTCACCGTCTGAGAAGTGGAACGGATAAATATTGTAGCTGGACGGTGGATAGCGTGTATCGATAATCTCAAGCGCCTTCACATAAGCGGATGAACAGATCGTGCCGCCGCTCTCTCCGCGTGTAAAAAATTCATCCTCGGTTACTTCCTTAGCCTCGGTATGGTGAGCGATGAATACCAGTTCTACCTTCTCGTATTGCTTGCGCAAGAAACGCGTCATCCAGAAGAAGAAGCTGCGCGCACAATATTTCTCGAAGCTGCCCATCGATCCCGAGGTATCCATCATCGCGATAATCACGGCACTTGATTGGGGTTTAATAATTTCCTCCCATGTCTTGTACCGCAGATCGTCAGGACTAATGTGATGAATGCCAGGCTTGCCAGTGAGGGCGTTGCGCCGCAAATTTTCGAGGATCGTCCGCTTTTTGTCAATGTTGGACATGATGCCCTTCTTGCGAATGTCATTGAATCGAATGTCGGTAACCTCGACTTCCTCCTTATCCTTCTGCTGCAAGTTGGGCAGCTCCAATTCATCGAACAGCAGGTTTTCGAGATCTTCGATACTGATCTCCGCTTCAATGATGTCGGCACCGGCTTGATCGCCTGCCTGCTTGCCTTTGGCTTGACCTTGTGAGCTGCTGTCCGTGCCGAGCACATCCCCAACCTGACTGTCTCCGTCTCCTTGACCGACGTGCTTCTTCTTATTGAAGTTATAGACGAATCGGAATTCGTCCAGACTGCGAATAGGGACTTTAATGATTTGTTTGCCATCTGACATAATAATGTTCTCTTCAGTAACGAGATCGGGCAGATTCTGCTTTATCGCTTCACGCACCCTCTGCTGATGGCGTGCTTGATCTTGATAGCCTTTGCGATGGAGCGACCAGTCCTCGCGGGACACAATGAACGTCCGTTCGTTCAATGGCTGACACCTCCTGTTGGACGTATTAACTAATAGTTCGTGTTCAAAAAGGCCGGTTTTCA